>JBOIDH010000175.1:0-5322 GCA_050740495.1 Gammaproteobacteria bacterium
CCAGACCTGCATCTCGCGAAACACGCCGGGCGGTTCGGCAATGACATGCTGCCAGGCGCCGACGGCGCGGAGCACCTGCTCGGAGGCCCGGGTCAACGCCAGCACGCGCGCATCGTTATTGTCATCATCGGTTACCAGCGAGGGTGTCTCGCTGCTCTCGACGAGCGCCACCCGTACTCCGGCCGCCCCCAGGACCGCCGTCAGGGTTCCGCCGGCCACACCCCCGCCGATGACGGCGACCTCGAAATCGGGCTCGCGATCCGCGAGCCTGGCGCTCACAGCGGTATGCCGCGCCCGAGCCGCGGCAAAGGCCCGCCGAAACCCATGGCCTGCCGCACCAGTGCGCGTTTGAGGGCCGGGATCATGTCGATGGCGCACATCGCCAAGTCGCGCGCGATGACGAGCGGAAACAGATCGTAACCGAAGAGCCGCGCCCGCCGAGCGGTAAAAGCGGCCAGCAGGAACGCCATTATGCTATGGATTTGTCTCCGCATCCGATCCCCCTTTTATGCGCGCCGCCCGCGGCACCAGCATAGTTTGAAGCAGGACGATGGGTCCAGACAAGAACCGGACCCTTGTTCTGCCTTGCCGGCAGCGCTACTGTAGGATGGCCTTGCATAATCGGGAGTAGGATACGGTGATATTGCCTTTGGGCTTTAGCGGGTATGGCCTCATCCTCACGACCCTGCTCGTGACGGCGATAAGGACGGGAGCGGCGGCGCCTGCGAGCCCGGTCGGACTAGTCGGTCTGAGCGATCAAAACGAGCTCGTCTTGTTCGCCTCGGACCGTCCGGCTGAAGTAAAACGCATCGATGTCAGCGGGGTCAGCGACAGCTTGCTCGGGATCGACTACCGTCCGGCCGATGGCCGGCTCTATGGGATCAGCGAAGCCAGCAACCTCTACGCCCTCGATGTGGCGACCGGGGGTGCCGCGCTCGTCTGTACCTTGACCCTCCCTTTCGACGGTGGCCTGCGTTCCGGTTTTGACTTCAACCCGCAGTCCGATCGCCTGCGGCTGCTCGGAGCCAATGGCCGGAACCTGCGCAGCCACCCCGAGATCGGTGCCACGGCGGCGGATGCGCCGCTTGCCTATGCGGAGCAGGACCCGCACTCCGGTACCAAGCCGACCATCGTGGCGGCCGCTTATACCAACTCGGTCCCCAACGCCCCGTCCACCAAGCTTTTTGATATCGATTCGGGCCTCGACCTCTTGGTCCTGCAAAACCCGCCCAATGATGGTGTCTTGGAGACGGTGGGAGCGCTCGGTATCGATTTCGACCCCGCGGCCGGCTTCGACATTGTCTCAGATGGCAAAGGCCAGGACCGTGGGTTTGCAGCCTCTCACTCCACCCTGTACGCGATCGACCTGGAGACGGGTAAAGCTACGCGCCTCGGCACCATTGGCGACGGACGCATCGTTCTCATCGGCCTTGCCATCCTGAGCCCTGTTTCCGCCGAAAGGTGATACGAGAGCCGCTTAACGATGTCTGCGCCTTGCCCGCCGGGCTGGAGCCGAGCAACATCCGTGCGGTGTGGAGCGACGTAATATAGCTGAGGCGGATCGGTTGGTATCCTGGGCCACCCTATGCGCCGGGATCGGAGAAGGCTCCCGGCTCGTCCATGCAGGACCGGCGGAAAGCCCAGCTCCCCGTGAATCTCCTGGATCCTGTGCACTCTCCGGCGCGTATGAGTCGTCGCAATGGCGGGCCTGTCGACGAGCGGCGTACGGACGCGGAGCTCTGTCTGGCGCTAAAGGTTGATAAGGCTACGGCGCTCAGCGCACTGTACGATCGCCACGCGAGCCTGGTCTATGGGTTGGCTCTAGCGATCCTGAGCAATTCCCACGACGCCGAAGATCTGACTCAGGAGGTCTTTCTAGCGCTCTGCAGCGCATGCGACTATGACCCCGCGCGCGGATCGCTGGCGGGGTTTCTGGTATGGATGACTCGTACGCGAGCTATCGACAAGCTGCGGGGACGCGGCCGCCGCACGAAGTTTCTCAAGCGCTGGGGCGATGAGGCCCCGTTTGGCATCGCATTCCCGACACCGCCCGAGGAGCTGTCCCTCGCGGAATGTTCCGAGTCTGTGCGCAGCGCGCTGGCACAATTGCCGCCGCAACAACGACGGGTGTTGGAAATGGCATACTACCGCGGAATGAGTCAAGCAGAGATCGCGACGGAGCTCGATGCCCCGCTCGGAACGGTGAAGAGTTGGGCGCGCCAGGGACTGTTCGCTCTCCGGCGCATGCTGCAGGACCTGATAGGATAACCATATGGGCAGCGCTTTCGATCCCGCGGCCCACGAAGACCTGATGACGCGCTACGTCCTGGGCGAGCTCGCAGTGGTGACCCAGTTTCCCATCCCGGTCGATGCCTATACCGCTCCCGTCTCGCGGCTGATCGTGACCCGAGAGCGGTCTGACGCGCCCCCCGAGCCCCCCTAGGCCCGGTGGTGATGGTTAGCTCCTGAGAGGCGCTTGATAGCGCGTGTGCGCGAGCGCTGGCCTTCAGCCGCCCGTGCGCCGCTGCTAGGCGAACACTCCTCGCACAAGATGTCAGCATGACCCCTCATCCGATCGTCAGGCTCGGGCGTAGTATTGTTGCCGCGTGAATAGCAGGCGCCCGGCCCAAACCCTGTGATAACGCTGGGCCTCCGCTATGCCACGGCGTGATGGCCAACCACCCGGCGCTGATCGTCAACTGCGCCGATGGCGGACCTAGGCGTCACCCTGATCGTGCCGGGCGGCGACCATGACGGCAATGGCCGGATCGGCACGCCGAGGATACCGACAACCGACCGGATCTTCGGCACGATCCAAGCCGCTCGGTATAGAAACGAAATCAACCTTAAATTGAGGATACGTTCATGTCAGAGAAGAGGACCAACATACTGTTATTTAAAGCCATAGGCTTGGGGATTGGCATCGCCTTGGCGAGCGGGAGCGCCGCCGCGGCCACTCTCACGATCGGCCCGGAGTGCGTTAGCGTGCCGGCAACACCAGGTACTGAGGTATGCCTATCGGATAATTTCATGGGCCTGGAGAAGTGTATACCTCTCGCAGGTACGTCAGCCATGAATATCTGTGGCACTGTTAAATGCAACGCAGACGGCAACATTAGCGTCGTTCAAGGAGCGTCGGACTTCGAGCCACCGACCTGCAACGTACTCGGTCACACAATCACCGCCACGACGGATGTAAAGTGCGCCACCACCGTTACAAAAAACGGCTTACCTATCGCGATCAAGACGGTTGGGCCCCTAGGGCCAGATGACGAAATCCAGGTATGTGTAAGGACTAGGTAAGAGCGCCGAAGTTATTGGTGAGTAAGTGGAAGGAAGGCTAGCCCGGAGGACGGAAGTCCTCCGGGCGCTTTTTGTTAAGTGGACCCCTTAGTCAAGACAGTTTCCATAAGAAAATAAGTAACAAAATAAGTCGGCCTGAGCGGCGAATAGCACCGTCGACGCCCTCTACGAGTACCGACACCGGCTCGGCCAATCCTAACGGCGCATAGACCACGATCGGGTCTGTAGATCGGGGTCAGAGTAAAAACTGCTGAATTTTTACTCTGATAATCTACCCGAGGGGTATATCTATCCCAAGGAGGAGCGGGCGATACGCGATCTCTTACGCAAGCGCGGTCAGCTGGTGCGGCAGAAGGTGACCCAGATCGATCTTGAGTATTGAGAATACATGAGCCGTAACCGGGGTGCGAGGATCTCGGCGGATCGGATCCGGCGCTCGAGGCCGAGGTCGATCAGTTACTACCTCAGGCGGATTTAGCGCTGGCGGTCAAAAGCAACCTCTCGGTATACCGATGTCTGGTCGAGGAGATCGCACGTCTGGAGAAACTCGTGAAAGAACGAATGAAGCCGGAAGATCGCCTTCTATTCCCATCGCCCGGCGGATGATCCGCTCGTGCCCTCCGGGTGCGGGTCTTGGCGAGGTCGATCGCGTTTCGCGTAGCAATGAGGATCTGATTGACGCCCCGCAGGTCCACCAGTACCCTCACTTTTGAGGAAAAAGGGCATTTCAAATCCCTATACGTAATGAGGTGATTTTTATGATTATCTCCGTGGTCAATCATACGAGCAGCAAAGTGTCGGATGAAGCGTTGCAGTTGGTTATCCGGGCGATCAACCGGCAGATTACCGAAGACTTTGAGCCGTACTGGAGCCTGGGAGCCACACTGCGTCTGGAAGGGCGCAGCGAAAAGGAGCCCTCCAAATTGACGATGCACGATCTGCGCGGCGACGCAATCCTCTACCTGTGGGACAAGATCGACGTACCCGGCGCTTTGGGATATCACGACCAAAGCGCCCGCGGCATTCCGTACGGCTTTGTCTTCACCGATCTTGCCAAGAAACTGGGCGAGCCGTGGAGCGTAACGCTGTCTCACGAAGCACTCGAATTGATCGCCGATCCCGAAGTCAACCTGCTCGTGATGGGGCCACATCCGGCTGATCCGAACAAGGCCGTTTTCCACTGGTATGAGATGTCCGACACCGTGCAGGACGAAACGTACGAAATTGACCACGTCAAAGTCTCAAATTTCGTCCTGCCCCTGTATTTCACGGGCAGCGATGAACCTGGCGGACGAAACGACTTCTTGGGTCGCAGCTACAACGGCAAGACGCTGAATTCGTTCGGTGTCAATCCGGGCGGATACGTTGGGTTCTACAATCCTGAGACGGGCGACCACGAGACGTTCGCCCGTCGAGGAGACGAAGTCGCCAAGAAGCGTTTGAAGTTGAAGGGCGAAGCGAAAGCAGCCCGGCGCGCGGTGCGATATTGTCGCTTCACGGAAGCTGCAATTGTGAAGGCGGCGGCCACCGATATGCCGGGGCGTCGCACCACGCGCGGTGCCGCTGCGACGTCACCAGCACGAGGGGCCGAGGTATCGGCGGCTCCCGATGTATTTGGACTTGAAACGCCTGGGAAGCACCGCAAAACCGGCGTATAGCGATGATCTTAAACCCGGTTCGTCCATTCATTTAACGCGCAACAATACTTGAGGAGTAGCCCAATGAAAATGAGAATCGCATTGCAATGCACCGAGTTTGCTGGTGCAGTGGCGCTCGCTTTGGCGGCGTTGTCATTGCTGGCTTGCGCCACCGCGCCCGAGCGCTCCGCGCAAGGCGTCGAGCGTTTCGATCAGGGAGAGAAATGGGGGAAGTCCGAATGGGAGGATTTTTACAGCCGTGACCAGGGTTCTCGCCTCATCCCCTACCCCTGGATCGTGGCCTTGAAGCAAGCCAACGGCGAATCCTTGATGGCGGATAACCTCGAGCGCTACGGCTATCTGCCGAACGACAGGAGCGTTC
>JBOIDH010000176.1:0-5315 GCA_050740495.1 Gammaproteobacteria bacterium
TACTTGTAAATGTTATTTCTTGACGACGCCAAACCTCTTTACCGCGTTAGGGTTTTGGCCGCGAACCGTTCGGCCGAACCATTTGACCTTCGTGCTCTCGTGCTTGCCTATGGTACACCGTTAGCTTGTGATCGAGCGCTTCGAGGATGTCGGACCATACTTGATGCCAACAACAGACGTGATCAAACTCTGGCACTGGGATGATCTCCGCAAGGGGATGGGCGGCTATATAGCGTTCGGCGATGTTCAACGGCACCTCACGGTCGCGAAGCCCAATATAATGTTGCTCTACGATAACCGGCCGTAAACGAGAGCGCTTTGCGGGATTGAGCGAATCCGGCAGGGGCCGGTAGCCATGATAGTCCACCCAAGCTTCGGTATCGAGGTTCCCGGCGAGCGTCAGCACGGCCCGGGTCGTAGCGAACCGCTCGGCCAACAGCAACGCCAGTGTACCCCCACCGCTGTGACCGATCATAACAAGACCTGATGTTTTATAGTGCGGTAGGAGGTGGCGGAGCGCTGACTCGAGGCTGTCCACGACCCGCTTGGAATAACGCGCATGCGTCCACAGAGAAGGATCGCAAGGCGATCGCTGAGCCAGCCCGAGATAGCACGGCCGCCCCAGATAGAGGCTTGGTGCGGGATCCTGAGCCATGAGCCGAAGCATGAGCGGATAGCGGGATGTGGGATCCGCTGAAGGATAGGCGCCGGCGATCCAGGGAGAACCATCCCCCTCCAGATAGACATGTACGGGGATCCCGGCGCCTACCGCCTCATTAAAAAAAACGACGTGAGGAAATACCGTTCCCTGGACCACATCGCGCCTGAACCCATACCGCGCAGCTTCCGCTTCCATCCGCTGGACCGGTGTCGCACATCCGCCAAGCAGTAACGCTGATAGAATAACCAACCAACCTGAAATAACGGGGGTACCCCGGTGATCGACACTGCGAAGGGAGGCGACTAAACTAAGTAACATAAGCTGATTTGTAACCCAATGATTCTCGCAGTTGCCGGCCGATGATGCGCTCGCATGCTAACGATATCGGAAACGCCTAATCGATTGAACCTCGGAGTGCGAGGGGCGAGCCTTGTGCTGTTAGTGACGTGCTCGCTCGGCGGATACGCGCCGGGGTCATCCGCGCTCTCGGGTCCCTCGCCTCTGCCGGCCGGAAAGAGACCCAGCAGCGTCGCGTCGTGCGCGGAATATCCAAGTTGCTCTTTTTAGAAACAGCATTGAAAGGCGCATACTTGATCGATCTAGAACCGAGAGTCGATCCGCGGGGCCTTTTCGCGAGAACCTTTTGCGTCGAAGAATTTAAAGCCCACGGTCTAAACGTTTTCGTTGCTCAATGCAATTTATCGTTAAACTTTAAAAGAGGAACCTTACGTGGGTTGCACTATCAGGTCTCTCCCGCGAGCGAGACTAAGCTAGTCCGCTGCACTGCGGGTGCGATCTGCGATGTAATCGTCGACCTGCGTCCCGACTCTTCCACCTATCTAAGCCACTGTTGTGTAGAATTAACTTCGGAAAATCGACGCATGTTATACATCCCCGGGATGTTCGCACATGGATTTCAGACTTTGGTTGACGACACGGAGGTGTTTTATCAGATGGGTAGCTCTTATGTCCCTGCTTGTCAGCAAGGTTTGCGTTACGATGACCCTACGCTTTGTATCAAATGGCCAATTCCGGTAACCGAAATCACTGACAAAGATCTTGCCTGGCCGTTGCTGGAGACAGGTCAGCATGCTCGATGATCGCGCTAACAAATAGCCCACCAGGCGTTGGCGGTTGCGAAGTGATCGGATTGATTCCGGCGCCTCCGGTCGGCATCTGGACTTCAAGTCCGGCCCCGCCGTCACAGCACGGCGACGACTGAGTGTATAGCACTTCTGACGGTTAACCCGTGGCGCTCACGCCTCGTCGGTCTGAGGCAAAGCCTCGCTAAGCAGTAGCTTAGCGGTTTGAGTTAGCGTCAGCGTAGAAAATTTGCTATAAATCGACTCGGTAGCATGTTGTTAAAGCATAACCCCCTCGCAACTGTTTTTAACAGCATGAATCGACTCGACAGAGCCAACCGCCGAGCCGCGTGGCGCCTTGCTTTAGCATCGTGGGCGATGTTTGCTTTCGGCTACGCGCTGGTGCCGCTCTACGATGCGTTTTGCGAGGTAACCGGCCTGGGCGGCAAGATACCGTGACTCTTAGCGTGCGAGTGGAATTGCGCTCGCGACGGCGGCAGTTAGGAATATGTTCGGCACCCTAGAGCTTCAGTCCACGGCCTCCTGGCGAGCGTACCTTGATCTGTGTAAGCCGCGCGTGGTTGCATTGATCATGCTTACGGCGATCGTCGGCATGCTGCTCGCGCCATCGCTTGCGCTCCAACCCTTAGTTTGCGGTACGGCCGGAATCGCATTGGCGGCTGCCGCGGCCGCGGTTATCAATCAGGTGGCGGATCATCGAATCGACGCATTGATGATTCGGACCCAGCATAGACCGCTTCCGCAAGGATCCGTAGAGAAGTCCCGTGCATTGATCTTCGCTGCGATTATGGGTACGGCGTCGATGACATTATTGGTCGCTTTTGTCAACGTGTTGACGGCGGTCTTAACGGCGGTATCTCTCATTGGCTATGCAGTGGTATACACGCTGTACCTGAAGCGAGCGACACCGCAAAACATTGTCATCGGCGGGGCGGCCGGGGCGGCGCCCCCGGTCCTAGGCTGGGCTGCGATGACCGGCACCATCGATCCCCATGCCTTGTTGTTATTTCTGATCATCTTCGCCTGGACGCCGCCGCACTTCTGGTCGCTGGCCATTTACCGCCGCCACGATTACGCGCGCGCGGACATCCCGATGCTGCCCATTACCCACGGGGTCGACTACACGCACCTACAGATCTTTCTTTACACCGTGATTTTATCCGTGGTGAGCTTACTACCCTTCGCGACTTATATGAGCGGGGTCCTTTATCTTACGGGCGCCATGGTTCTCGATGCGCTCTTCCTGTATCACGTCATGCGCATGCACCGCGATCCTACCGACCGCTGGGCAATAAAGACCTTTACCTTTTCGATCGTCTATCTGGCGGGGCTGTTTTTGCTTCTCCTCGTCGACCGCGTGGCGACCATCTATGCCTTCCTTTAGTCCGGCGGATCACTGACTCAGCGCGGGCAGTAATGGCGTGGCGTCGAGCGTCAAGCGCAGTTTTTTGAAGGCGGACTGCTCGAGTTGCCGGATCCGTTCCGCCGAAACCGCGTATTCGCACGCGAGATCGTGGAGCGTGCATTTGTCCTCTTGCAACCACCGCCGGGTCACGATGTCCCGGCTGCGTTGGTCAAGGGTGGCCAGCGCCGTATGCAGGAGCTCTTCCCTGTCGTGATGCGCCTCGTCATGTTCGGCCAGCGCCTGGGGCTCGAAGCGCCGATCCTCCAGGTAATTCGCGGGCGCCGCGGCATCCTCATCGTTGGCGTGATCATAGGACGTGTCGTAGGCGTTAAGGCGCTCTTCCATCTCCACGACGATCCGTGGATGTACCCCGAGATCGCGTGCCACGTCTTGCACTTCCTCTCGGCTCATCCACCCGAGCCGTTTCTTGGCGTTGCGCAGGTTGAAGAATAGCTTACGCTGGGCCTTGGTGGTGGCGACTTTGACGATGCGCCAGTTGCGCAAGATGAACTCATGCATCTCGGCGCGGATCCAGTGCACGGCGAAGGACACCATCCGTACGCCGACGGCCGGGTCAAAACGCTTGACGGCCTTCATGAGACCGATATTGCCTTCCTGGATCAGATCCGCCTGCGCCAAACCGTAACCGTTGTACCCGCGCGCCACGCGCACCACAAAGCGTAGGTGCGACATGACCAATCGGCGGGCGGCGTCTAAATCATCATCGTGGCGATATCGCAGCGCCAGTTCCTGCTCCTCGGCGGCGCTCAGCATCGGGATCCGGTTGACGGAATTGATATAGGTCGCAAGCGAGCCCGTGGGCAGCGTAAGCGGTAATTCCAAGGCTTGTGTCATCGAAGCTATTCTCCCTTTTTCAAGGTGGCTAGTTTAGCACTCCCGGACTAAGAGTGCTATTTCAACCATAGGTTCCTGCCGCGGCGCGCCCACAGCGCGGACTCAATGGTCACTCGCTGGGCCATCCAACAAGGCATCGACGAACTCCGCCGAATCGAATTCCTTGAGGTCATCGATTTTTTCACCCAGCCCGACAAATCGGATCGGGACCTTGAGGCGTTCCGCCAAGGCAAAAACGATCCCTCCGCGCGCCGTCCCGTCGAGCTTGGTCAAGGTAATCCCGCTCAGCGTTACCGCCTCATGGAACCGAGCGCCTTGATTGAGCGCGTTTTGACCGGTGGTAGCATCGACCACCAGCATGGTTTCGTGCGGGGCGCCGGGATCGATTTTGCCCAGCACCCGGCGGATTTTTTTTAACTGGTCCATGAGGTTCTGTTGCGTATGCAAGCGGCCAGCGGTATCCACGATTAAAACCTCCGTGCCGAGCGCCGTCGCGTTTTCAAAGGCCTCGAAGGCGACGGCGGCCGGATCGCTCCCCCCCGCCTTCGCCGTGACCAGGACCCCCGCGCGCTCTCCCCAGGCGGTCAGTTGCTCGACCGCGGCGGCGCGAAAGGTATCGGCGGCCGCAACCGCGACGGAACGGCCACTAGTGCGCAAGAGGTGAGCCAGCTTTCCAATCGTGGTGGTCTTGCCGGTCCCGTTGACACCCACCATCAGTAGGACAAAGGGGCTCGGGGGGCTTGGCGGGATAATGAGCGGGCGGGAGACGGGCACCAAGTTTTCGAGGAGCTCCGCGCGTAACGCTTGGAACAGCCGATCCGTTCGGCTAAGCTCGCGCCGTTTCACATGCAGCGCGAGGCTAGCGATGATGCGCTCGGTGGTTTCGACCCCGACATCCGCCTCTAGCAGCAGCGTTTCAATCTGTTCCAAGGTCGTAGCATCGATGCTCGCGCCCAGGTGCGTGAGCCGCGCGAAGCCCGCGCCGAGCCGTTCGCGGGTGCGTCTTAGGCCTTCTCTAAAGCCCATGGTGGCGAGGCGCTTGGTCGGATGCGCAATGTGTCGGTCGGACGTTTGGCGGTCGGATGAATGAATGGGGGCGACCATCCTACCACCCTTGCCATCAGCTTACGAAGGGCAGGCCTGGCCCGGCGGCGTTGGGCTAACTACGTGCGTTGCGGTATGCTAGCTTGCAGTCGCGTTTCCAACAAGGTCCGAAAGGAGGGGCATTGTCGAAGTTATTAAAATTAACGATCGCGAGCCTGGCGTTCACGGCGATAACGCCAACCCACGC
>JBOIDH010000177.1:0-5312 GCA_050740495.1 Gammaproteobacteria bacterium
TTGTGGAGGCCGGCGACGAAGCCTTGCTCAGGCGCTTTAGTGAGACGCGCCGCAAACACCCGCTCTCCGCGACGGAAGTGTCGCTCACGGCCGCCATTCATGAGGAGCGGCGTTTGCTTGGGCCGCTAGCGGAGTACGCGGATTTACGCATCGACACAAGCCGCGCCTCGGTCCACCAGTTGCGGGCGATGGTGCGGGAACGAGTCGCACAAAGGCAAGCCAACATCATGTCGGTACAACTCATCTCGTTTGGATTCAAGCACGGTCTGCCCGCCGATGCCGACTTCGTTTTCGATGTACGCTGCTTACCCAATCCGCATTGGGAACCGCGATTACGCGATCTCTCCGGACGCGATCCTCCGGTCATCGAATTCTTGGAGGCGGCGCCGCTCGTCCACGATATGACGGCTCAGCTCCGTGCGTTCTTGGACTCTTGGTTACCTAGGTTTGAAGCGGACCAACGCAGTTATTTGACGGTCGCCGTAGGGTGCACCGGCGGGCACCATCGGTCGGTATATATCGTAGAACGCCTGGCGTCCCATCTTAGCTCGCAAGGACGGCATGTGCTCGTAACCCACCGCGACGGGACAGGGCTCCTATGAGCGTCGGCATTTTGATCATCGGACACGACAACGTCGGCGAGTCGCTTCGCGATAATGCGGTTAAGACGTTCGGAGCACAGCCGCTGCCGCTCGCCGTCGTCAGCATCGGACGCGACTGTGAACCGGAACGAGCCCACGCTCAAGCCAGCGCCATTATCCAAGCCCTGGACCAAGGCGATGGCGTGCTCGTCCTGACGGATATCTGTGGCGCCACACCGTGCAATATCGCGACCCGGCTGCTGGGTGAAGCGCGCGTGAAGATCGTAACCGGCGTGAATCTGCCGATGCTGCTCCGAGTACTGAACTACGCCGATCTAAGCCTGGAGCGACTCGTCGACAAGGCCGTTACCGGCGGTCGCGACGGGATCGTGGAAATCAGCGGTACGGATTAAGGAAGCTCTGCAAAAGTGTCGCGAGCAAGCCTAGATGCGCGAAGCCGCGGAGCGAGTCGCGAGACATATCGGGTAGATAGGCGAGCGAGGCGCGAGCACGCGACAAAGCAGATGGGCTGCGGAGTAACTTTTCAGGGCTTCCTTAGCGCTGGATGATGTTCCGTAACGTTCGCATCATAAATAAGCTCGGCTTGCATGCGCGCGCGGCCGCGCGGTTCGTGCAACTGGCGTCGCGCTTTCAATGCGAGGTGACGATCCGCAGAAACGGCAAGGAAGTCAACGGCAAGAGTATCATGGGGGTCATGATGCTCGCCGCTCACAACGGAGCCGAGATCGAAATCCTTGCGAGTGGGCCCGACGAGCGGCAGGCCATCGCAAGCTTAGAGGATCTAGTGGCTAACAAATTCGGTGAGTCGGATTGAGCATTTCCCTCCACGGCGTTGGCGTCTCTCGAGGCATCGCCATGGGACGGGCTCATATTCTCCACCGCGACCAGCTCGACATTAGCGAGTATTGTTTGACGGAAGAGTATATCGTCGCGGAAGTACGCCGGTTCGAGCAAGCCGTGCTCACGGCCAGGCAGCAATTGCGCGCGATCCGGGACCATATTCCACCCGCGACCGCACCCGACATCGCCGCGTTCATCGACACCCATCTATTGATGTTGGAGGACTCGGCCTTGACACAAGAGCCCGCGCGGCTGATTACCGAGCGGCGCTGTAACGCTGAATGGGCCTTGAAAATCCAGCGCGATGCGTTGGTGGCGGTTTTCGAGGAAATGGATGATCCCTATCTAAGGACACGCAAGGATGATGTTGATCACGTCGTCAATCGCATGCAACGCATTTTGCTTAATCAGGGCCCGATGCGGCACGAGGTCCCCGATAGCCGGCTACGGGGCTATATCGTGCTGGCGGATGACCTCACACCCGCGGATACGGTGCTCATGCAACATCACGGCATCGCGGCGTTCGCGACTGAGCACGGTGGCCCGACCTCACATACGGCGATCCTCGCGCGCAGCCTAGGTATCCCGAGCATCGTGGGCCTGCATCAAGCGCGCCGCTATGTGCGTGAAGAAGACCTCGTCATCATCGATGGGATCGCGGGCGTGCTTTTGGTCGATCCCGACCCCGAGACAATCCGATACTACGAAGGTTTACAGCGGCAAGAGAGGGTCCATTTCGCCGAATTAATCAAGCTGAAGGGCGCCCCCGCGATGACCAGGGATGGTATCACGATTTGCCTGGAAGCCAATATCGAGTTGCCGAAGGATTTCGAATCGGTCCTGAACGTCGGGGCCTTGGGCGTGGGCCTTTATCGCACCGAATATCTCTATATGAACCGGGATCGTCCGCCGGCCGAGGAAGAACAGTTCCAGGTGTATTCCCAAGCCTTGCAGGCTTTGCAAGGAATGCCGATTACCATTAGAACGCTGGACCTGGGAGCCGACAAGCAGGTCGATGGTAGCAGCGGGCGGGAACGGCCGGTGCTTGCGAATCCGGCGCTCGGGTTGCGCGCGGTGCGCCTCTGTCTCAAGGAGCCGGGACTGTTTCTACCTCAGTTACGCGCCATCATTCGGGCCTCGGCCCTCGGGCCGCTGCGGCTTCTCATCCCGATGCTTTCAAACCTCCAAGAGCTTTACCAAGTGCTTGCGATTATCACGGAGATCCGCGCGGAATTTCGATCAAACGCCGTCCTGTTCGATCCGGACATGCGCATCGGCGGCATGATCGAGGTGCCCGCGGCGGCCATGTGCGCCGATCTTTTCGCCAAGCAGCTTGATTTTCTCTCGATAGGAACCAATGACCTTATTCAGTACACGATGGCGGTCGATCGGGTCAATGACGAGGTCAGTTATTTGTATGATCCGGTCCATCCGGCGGTGCTGCGCTTGATCCGCATAATCATCCAGGCGGCTAGGGATCACAAAAAGCCCGTCGCCATGTGCGGTGAGATGGCCGGCGATCTGCGCTACATACGCCTTCTCCTCGGTCTTGGCTTGCGGGATTTCAGCGTGCACCCGGCGGTCTTGTTGGAAGTAAAGAAAGTCATCAACAATACCCGCCTCGCGGAGGTCACGCCTCTCTCCGAGCAAGTGCTGGCGGCGAGCAGCAGCAGTGCAATAAACGACTTGCTCGGACGCATCAACGCCGGCTTGAACTAAGGGCGCCTCGACAGAATCATACGCAGGCCCCCGGAGGCGTGCTCCCCGAAGGTGTTGATACCCTATGACCCAAGCATCTCAAAATACAGGGCCAGAGACCGCGGAGATCCTGCGGGGCATACTGCAAGACGCGCTTTCGGAAGGTGATCTCGTCGCCGTCGGTAAAGATTTGGCGGATCGCCATCCTTCCGAGATCGCCGATCTGATCGAGTCCCTGCCCCCCCACCAACGCCTACAAGTGTGGCAACTGATTTCGCCTGAACGGCAGGGCGCTGTCTTATCCCATGCGCGGGATGAGGTGCGTGCAGGCTTACTGGAGCACATGGGTGCGGACAGAGTAGCGGATGTGACACGCGGCCTTGCGAGCGACGACGCCGCCGACATCTTGCAGGACTTGCCGGAATCGGTGCTCGACAGCGTGTTGCGGCTTATGGACGAGCAAAACCGTGTCCGCGTGTCCTCGGTTTTGTACTACCCGGAGGATACGGCCGGTGGTTTGATGAATACCGATGCCATCACCGTCCGCAGTGATGTGGACCTGGAAGTTGTCATTCGCTATCTACGCTGGCGCGCCGAAATCCCGGAAAAAACCGATAACCTCATGGTGGTCGATCGCAACCACAGGTATCAAGGTTTGCTTCCGATAACGGCCTTGCTCACCAAGGATCCCGATCGCAAGGTCGAAGACGTGATGGTCAGGGAACCGGAAGCGATCCCCGCCGATCTCCCGGCGGCCGAAGTGGCCAAGAGGTTCGAGCAACGCGACTTAGTGTCGGCGCCTGTGGTCGATCAAAACGGCCGCTTGATCGGCAGGATCACCGTCGATGATGTGGTCGATGTGATCCGCGACCAAGGTGACCATTCGCTGATGAGCCTCGCGGGTTTAGACGAAGGCGATGACATGTTCGCACCGATCGCGGTGAGTGCGCCGCGCCGTGCGGTGTGGTTGGGCGTCAATCTGCTTACGGCGTTTCTCGCGGCCTGGGTCATCGGGCGCTTTGAGGCTACACTGCAAGAGATCGTCGCGCTCGCGATCCTGATGCCCATTGTCGCCGGCATGGGCGGCGTCGCCGGCAGTCAGACGCTTACGATCATGATCCGGGGTTTGGCCTTGGATCGGGTGGGCCAGGACAACTTGGGATCGCTGCTCAAGAAGGAGATCGCCGTGGGTGTTTGCAATGGGCTGCTCTGGGCCGTCGTGGTCGGGATGGTGACCGCCGCGTGGTTTTCGGACGTGGGGCTCGGCTTGATCCTTGGGCTTGCGCTCCTGACCAATCTAGCCGCTGCGGCCGCGGCCGGGACGCTCATTCCGCTCGGCCTGAAGAAACTTGGCATCGATCCGGCGATTGCCGGAGGGTTGTTTTTGACCACGGTGACCGATATAGTCGGATTCTCCGCGTTTCTGGGTCTGGCCGCCGTGTTTTTAACCTAGGGCATGCACCGCGCGTCAAATCGAATCATTAGACCAAAGAGCAACCCGTCATGGCCGTAGCGAAATTGCGACTCGATTTGTTCTCCTTCCGCGGGAATGTCCGGGTGCTGCACTTGACCTGGTTTGCGTTCTTTCTTAGCTTCGTGGTCTGGTTCAACCATGCGCCCCTGCTCGCCGCGATCCGCGACAGCTTGAGTCTCAGCGACCAGCAGGTGAAGACCCTGCTGATCCTCAACGTTGCCCTGACGATTCCGGCGAGCATCATCGTCGGGATGCTGGTGGATAAGCTCGGCCCGCGCCGGACTTATGCGATCCTGTTGATCTCATCGAGCTTGCTGTGCTTCTTTTTTGCCCTGGCCCAGAGCTACCCCATGCTCGCGCTTGGGCGTTTCTTGCTCGGTTTCACCGGCGCCGGGTTGGTCATAGGGGTACGCATGATCAGTGAATGGTTTCCGGCCAAACAGGTGGGGCTCGCCGAAGGGATCTATGCCGGTTGGGGCAACTTTGGCGCGGCGGCGGGAGCGATGGTCTTGCCCGGGCTGGCCTTGGCATTTGGAGGTGAGCACGGCTGGCGCTACGCGATTGCGCTCACCGGCGCGGCGATCCTGGTTTATGCCTTCATCTACTACGCGAGCGTCCGCGACGCGCCCGAGGGATCGACCTATTTCCGGCCCAACAAGAGCGGTGGCCTGGAAGTGACGAGCAAGGGCGATCTGTTG
>JBOIDH010000178.1:0-5307 GCA_050740495.1 Gammaproteobacteria bacterium
TTACTCCGGGATCACCAGTTTTTCCACGGGCTCGTGGCTGACCGCAGTCGGGAACATGACCTGCCCGTTCGGGACCTTGGCGCCCACTGGCCAGAGATGGAAGATAATGCCGTCGGTCTTGGAGGCCGCCTCCGCGATCTCCTTGGCCTTCTCGGGGGGCACGTCCAGAACCTGCACCCGGCCGCTCGCGACCTCGTCCTTGTGGTCGTGGAAGTGTTTGTTCCATTGCTCCAAGGTCACGTTGGTGCGTGCGAGCTTCTTGTCGATAAAGTACTCGATCTCCACCAGCTCGGCGTTGGGATCGGCCGAGAGGAAAATCATGCACTGCATGATCTCCGGCTTGATCCCTTTGCAGTAATGGTGATAGGGGCCATGCACCGTGCCGTCCTCGTGACGATGCGGCGCCACGACGTGGATGTTGAAGCCCTCGGCCGGTGTTTGCGCCTCCGAACTAGCGAGCGGGGCCAATGCCAGGGTCGCCGCCCCCAGGGATGTGATGAGCGTAAATTTCTTCTTCATATCTGCCTCCAGAGTTTTAATTTTAAAGTTGCGCCCGGCACGAGGTTTAACCCTCCCGCCAAGCCGCCTGGCACAACTGGGCTCGAGCCGGGCTGCCCCGAGGGCTCTAGCGCCGTTCGACTCCAGTGTACAACACCGTTCCAGCCGACATCGAAAGCTTCAGCGATTGGGACCGAGCCCGAGATCAGCCCTGGCGCACCTCCGCCTGAGACAAGCCGCACAGGCGGTTGGCCCGGACGGCCTGATCCATGAGCCGCGGTTTTGCCAGCTTCAGCGCATGCATGATCGCGATGAACTGCTCGCGGGTCTTGCCCGCCAGGCGCGGATTGATCGAACGCTCTTGCTGGATGTTGCTGACCCAGTAGCCGTGATAATCGTGGCCGGGATAGACCAGCGTCTCGCCCGGCAAGCGAAACAACCGCTCGGTGATAGTGTCATAGAGCGTTCCGGCATCCCCGTCCTGGAAATCGGTACGGCCACAGCCGTTGATTAAGAGGCTGTCGCCCGTGAACAGGCGCTCACGCCATAGGTAGGACACGCTGCCCGGCGTATGCCCCGGCGTGGCGATGACCGCGATTTCCTCGGCTTCCCCGAAGCGCAGGATATCACCGTCCCGCAGCTGATGATCTGCGCATACCGCCCCGCAGCGCTGGCTGACCGCGGTCTCGGCGCCCAAACGTTCGCGCAAGAGCCCACCCGCACTGACATGATCGGCGTGCACATGGGTCTCGATCGAGTATTTCAGCCGACCGTCGAGCTGAGAGAGCAGCGCCATGTAATCACTGATGTTGGTGGCGACGGGATCGATCAAAACCGCTTCCTTGGTATGGCGATCAGCGATGAGATAGGTGTATGTCGAGGACGCGTTGTCGAAGAGCTGCCGGAAGATCATGGGCGCCTCCCTTAAAGAGTGTGGGTTAAATTTCAGCCGCTGCCCATCTCCTCCAATAGGCTCACCAGATCATCGGCATGTGCCTCTTCCATCGCCAGGATCCCCTCCAGCATCCGGCGGGTGGTCGGGTCATCGCTGCCGGGATAAGCGACCATCCCGCGATAGCTATTGATGGCGATGCGTTCGGCCACGAGATCCTCCTTAATCATGTCGATGAGCGAATTGCCCTCGACGTACTCGGCATGGCTGCGGGTAAGGAGCCCCCCAGTTGACCGAGCAGTCGGTGGCTATGTGCTGCTTCATCGTCAGACCCATGGTGCAATCTTTTTTGAATTCACCTTCGCCGGCGTGAACGGAAGCCGCCGCCAGCAACGCGATGACTGAGTTAATCCAGATTGCTGTTTCATCATTTTTTCCTCCTGACCCATCTTCATTGAGTAATCAAGTATACATGCTACGCTCGGATCGGTCCCTAGCGGCGGCCTACAGCATGGCGATGCGGCCAAACGGCTAGGGATTTCCGCCGGGTTCGCCATACGAATCCAGATTATAGATGCTGACGCGCCGCTTGGCGCTCAGGGTACCCTCAGGCCATCGCCCACATTTCCGACAAGACCTCCGCTTGTTCCAGCACCGTTTGTGTCGCCTTCTCTTGCTTGTCTGGGGGGTAGCCGTACTTCCGTAAGATCCGCTTCACCAGAACGCGCAACTGAGCGCGGACGTTCTCGCGGAGGGTCCAGTCGATCGTCACGTTCGCGCGAACGGTCTTAACCAACTCCCGCGCGATAGCCCGGAGCGTCTCGTCGCCCAGCACCTTCACCGCGCTGTCGTTCGTCTCCAGCGCGTCGTAGAAGGCAAGCTCGTCTTCGGACAAGCCGAGCACCTCGCCCCTGGCGTTGGCCTCACGCATGTCCTTGGCCAGTGCGATCAGCTCCTCGATTACCTGTGCTGCCTCGATCGCTCGATTCTGGTAACGACGGATGGTCTGCTCCAGCATCTCGGCGAACGAGCGTGCCTGCACCACGTTCTTGCGCCGGCGAGTGGAAAGTTCTCCTTTGAGCAGCTTTTTCAGCAGCTCGACCGCGAGGTTGCGTTGCGGCATTCCGCGCACCTCGGCGAGGAACTCGTCGGAGAGGATCGAGATATCGGGCTTCGTAAGCCCCGCGGCAGCGAAGATGTCGATCACATCTTCGGGTGCTACCGCGCGCGAGATGATCTGCCGTACCGCGTGGTCGAGATCCTCCTCGGGCCGCGCGTCGCCGGGTGCCCGCTTGGCAAGCACGGCCTGCACCGCCTGGAAGAACGCCACGTCGTCGCGGATACGCAGCGCCTCGACGTGCGGTACCGCTAACGCGAACGCCTGCGACAGCTCGCGCACGGCGGCTACGCAGCGATCTTTGCCGCTCTGATGCTTGAGGATGTGCTCCTGGGCGGGCGGCAAGAGACTCAGCCTCTCCTGCGGCGTGCCGGTCGTCCACTTGCTCCAGTCGAAGCCGTGGAAAAGGCCGCAGGAGACCTCGTACTTCTCCAGCATCACCGAGACGGCTTCATCCTGATCGAGCGCCGTCCGGCCGGTGCCGCCGCTCTCGGTGTAGGTCGCGAGTGCCGCCTTCAGCTCCTGCGCGAGGCCCAGGTAGTCCACCACGAGGCCGCCGGGCTTGTCCTTGAACACGCGATTCACGCGCGCGATGGCCTGCATGAGACCGTGGCCTCGCATCGGCTTGTCCACATACATGGTATGGAGGCTCGGCGCGTCGAAGCCGGTGAGCCACATGTCGCGCACCAGTACGAGGCGCAGCGGGTCGCTGGGGTCGCGGAAGCCGTTTGCCAATACCTCGCGCCGGGGCTTGTTTCGGATGTGCGGCTGCCAGTCTACCGGGTCGGAGGCCGAGCCGGTCATCACCACCTTGATCGCGCCCCGCTCGTCGTCTTCGCTCGCCCACTGCGGCCGCAGCTTCACGATCTCGCGGTAGAGTTCCACGCAGATGCGCCGGCTCATGCAGACGATCATCGCCTTGCCGTCCATCGCCTCTAGACGCTTGTCGAAGTGCTCGACAATGTCCTGCGCGACGAGCCGCAGCCGCTTCTCGGCCCCGACCACGGCCTCGAGCTGCGCCCACTTGGTCTTGAGCTTCTCCTTGCGCTCGACCTCCTCGCCTTCGGTGGCTTCCTCGAAGTCGGGGTCGATCTTCGGCCGCTCGGAATCAAGGAGCGCGAGCTTGGCGAGCCGGCTCTCATAGTAGATAGGCACCGTAGCCCCGTCCTGTACGGCGCGCTGGATGTCGTAGACGCTGATATAGTCGCCGAAGACCGCGCGCGTGTTCGCGTCGGCCATCTCGATCGGCGTCCCGGTGAAGCCGATGAACGAGGCGTGCGGCAGCGCGTCGCGCATGTGGCGCGCGTAGCTGTCGATGAAGTCGTACTGGCTGCGGTGCGCCTCGTCGGCAATCACCACGATGTTGCGGCGGCCGGAGAGCGCCTCCATACTTCCCCCTCGCCCCCTCGCGGGGGGAGAGGGCTGGGGTGAGGGGGATTTTGGGAAGAATTTTTGGATGGTCGTGAAGACCACGCCGCCGGCCGCAACCGAGAGAAGCTCCCGTAGGTGCGCACGAGATTCTGCCTGCACCGGCGGCTGGCGCAGGAGGTCCTTGCAGCGCGAGAAGGTGCCGAAGAGCTGGTCGTCGAGGTCGTTGCGGTCGGTGAGCACCACGATGGTCGGGTTCTCCATCGCCAGCTCGCGGATGATGCGCCCTGCATAGAAGGCCATCGTCAAGCTCTTGCCTGAGCCCTGCGTGTGCCAGACCACGCCGACGCGCCGGTCGCCCGGTTTGCCTCCGGGCTTGCGACCCGCCTCGTAGTGCCCCCGTTCCTCTGCTGCACGCCGCAGCTCCGCGGCCCGGAGCGTCTCGCCGACCGCCACCCGCACCGCGTGGAACTGGTGGTAGCCGGCTATCTTCTTAGCGATCCGCCCGCTATCGTCCTCGAACACGATGAAGTCGCGCACCAGGTCGAGGAAGCGCCGCGGCGCGAACATGCCCTCGATCACCACCTGCAGCTCGGGCAGGTGCGGATCAGCCAGGCGCTCACCCGCAATTGTGCGCCAGGGCTTGAACCACTCGCGCCCGGCGGTCAACGTACCCGCGCGTGCCTCCACGCCGTCGGAGATGACGAGCAAGCCATTCATCGCGAACAGCGATGCGATCTCGTTCTTGTAGGTTTGGAGCTGCTGGAAAGCCGTCCACAGCGTGGCGTTCTCATCCGCCGCGTTCTTGAGTTCGAGGACCGCGAGCGGCAGGCCGTTGACGAAGAGCACCACGTCCGGCCGGCGGCTGCGCTTGTTGCGGACTCCATCCCTGGAGTCCGCCCCTGCGGGGCCGCCTACGGCGTCCCGTTTCGCTCCCAGCGAAACGGTCTCCGCCACCGTAAACTGACTGACCGCCAGCCAGTCGTTGTCCGTGGGATCGTCGAAATCGATCGCCCGCGCCTGGGCGCCGCGGATCGCACCGTCGGCCGTGCGGTACTCGACTGTCACCCCATCGACCAGAAGCCGATGCAGAGTGCGATTGCGCGCGACCAACTCAGCGCCCTCGGGCCGCGTCAGCTTGCGGAAGGCGTCCTCCAGCGCCTCGGCGGGACGACCGGCATTGAGCCGCGCGAGCGCGTCGCGCAGCCGCCGCGCCAGGACGACCTCGCCGTAGTCGGCCCGCTCGGCCCCGGGCATGTCCGGCGCGATGTCCGGCCCGTGCGCGATCTGCCAGCCGGCGCTTTCCAGCCAGGCGATGGCGGCCTGCTCGACGACGGATTCGGTGAAAGCATAGGCGCTCACGCCGCGAAATCCTGTCGCACCTGATCGCGCCCCGACCACAAAACCGGCCGCACCTCATAGCTGCGCATGG
>JBOIDH010000179.1:0-5302 GCA_050740495.1 Gammaproteobacteria bacterium
GCTGTTAGAACAGCAACGGCTTAGATAGGCTATAAATCAGCCCTAAACCGCCGCATGCGCCGATAACGAGGATAATTCCGACCTTGTAGCGGAACAAGGCGAGGGCAGCGACGATACCGATGAGCGCCGAAGGCCATTCGAAACCCCCGTTGAAACCCTGGGGCCAGAGTACGTGATAGGCGAAGAACACGGCGAGATTGAGTATGACGCCGACGACGGCCGCGGTGATCCCCGTCAGCGGCGCGGTGAACTTCAAGTCGCCGCGGGTCGCTTCGACCAGTGGCCCGCCGATCAGGATAAACAGAAACGAGGGCAAGAAGGTGAAAAACGTAGCCACCGTGGCGCCGGCGGCCCCGGCTAGGAATAAGGCCTCCGGTCCAAACAAGGCCTTGGTCCAGGCGCCGACGAAGCCGACGAAGGTTACCACCATGATGAGCGGCCCCGGTGTGGTTTCACCCAAGGCGAGGCCGTCGATCATCTGGGACCCCGTCAGCCACTGGTAATGTTCCACTGCGCCTTGGTAGACGTAGGGCAAGACAGCATACGCCCCACCGAAGGTCAATAGCGCTGCTTTCGTGAAGAACCAGCCCATCTGCGCGAGTGCTCCGTTCCACCCGTCGTAGGCGACCAGCACACCCAAGGTCCCCGCCCACATCACGACGCCGACCATCGCGATCCCAATCAACTTACTCCAGCGAAACTTGGCGTGCTCAGGAATGGGCGAGGCGTCGTCGATGAGTGCGGGGCCAAAACGCTTATCCGCCGCTCGGGGACCACTTCCCACCTTGAACGTTCCGGGCACCCAGCGGCCTCCCGCCGCGCCAATGAGCCCCGCCCCCAGGACGATGTAGGGGAAGGGGATATCGAAAACGAAGATGGCGATGAAGGCGAGCGCCGCCAGCGACCACAAGACTGCGTTTTTCAGCGCCCGTGAGCCGATGCGGTACGCAGCGAAGACGACGATGGCCGTGACTGCCGGCTTGATGCCATACAAGACCCCAGCCACTGCGGGGACCTGGCCGAACGCCATGTAGATCCATCCAAGCCCGATCAGGATAAAGAGCGACGGCAGCACGAAGAGCCCGCCGGCGAGGATCCCACCCCAGGCCCCGTGCAGGAGCCAGCCGATGTAGGTGGCAAGTTGTTGCGCCTCGGGGCCGGGCAGTAGCATGCAATAGTTCAGCGCATGCAGGAAACGGTGCTCCGAGATCCAGCGACGCCTCTCCACCAACTCTTGGTGCATGATTGAAATCTGCCCCGCCGGACCACCGAAGCTGATAAAGCCCAGCCTTAACCAATACCAAGACGCCTCCCGCAGGCTCACCGCGGCAGGCGCCGCAACGTCCAAAGACCGTTCGGCAGCATCATTCATCGTTTGGTCCTTTTACGCGGCCGGATTTCAAGGCCTGCTGTTGGGTTGGGGGCTGGACTCTCTTCCGAAAAAGCGGCATAGAGATGATCAAAGCTCTTGTGAGCTTCTCGCAGCAAGGCATCATCGGTTTTGCAGCTCTTTCGTGCGCCCGCCAGTATCGCCTCCAGACCGGCAGCCTCCGGCACCGGGATCCCACCGACATCGAGGTAGTGCACGATGGCAGCTAGGCGCGCGAGCGCCCGGTCTTCTTCCAAGCCGAAACTGGCCATCAGCACCTCAAAGGTGACCCGTGTGCCCCGGTGGGTGAACGGCGCTCCGTCGAAGTCGAAGCCGATGGCGTCACGGGGGCAATCCTGCGGTTTGTCGAGCCAGAGGAACTGGGCCTTGCTGTCGATGAACCGCCGGATGAGCCAGGCGGAGGCAAGACGGTCGATCCAGGGGCGCTTGCGGGTGGCCCAGGTCCGGCCTTGATAGTTGTTCTTATCCAGGCGCTCGATTCTCCCCGCCACGGAATGGGGTTCATCGGGTGAGAGGATCGCTAAGGCGGCGCTCTCCACCTCGTCGAGCGCCCGTGCCGTCTGCGCCTGGGCGGCACCCGGAAAGAAATCGATGGAGGAAGTCGCCTCGAAGCTCCGCCGTAGGGCCTTGAGTACCCGGCGCAAGGCCGATGTGTCCAGTTTTGAGACCTTTGCCTTTAGGTCCCTGATTTCTTCCATCAGCCGCGCATAGTCCTCGGTGCGGTCGAAGAGGGTCGTGAACACTTGGGTCTCGTCGGCGTTCTTGCTCGGGACCTCCAGCACCTGGGCGCTACCCTCCGCCTCACGGGTTTCTATAGCGAGTGCTTCCAACGCCTCGCGGTGCGCGGGGCTTAGCGGCAATACGTACACGCCATCCCGCAGTACCCCGCAGCCGAGGGCCTTGGTCGCCCGCCAGATCCGCATGCGGGCCGCCGCGTTTTGGGTCGGGAGGCTCAGGATGAGCAGGAGCCAAGACGGGGTGGCAGTTGGGTTAGTATCCACGTCGATTAATCTACTATACTGTAGATACTGTAACAACAGCATGATGACATGGTGTTGAACGCCCAACGGATTACGCTATGGGCCGCGGTCGCCCTCCTGCTCGTCATTGGCGCGGCGCCACTCCTTGCGATGCTTACAGCGAGCGTGACGATCGATGGCAAGCCGAGCCTCCTACATTACCAGGCACTGGCGTCCTCCCGCCGAGCCTGGGTACTCCTCGCGCAGAGCCTGACGCTGTCTTCGCTGACAGCGCTCTGTGGAACGGGACTCGGTGTACCGCTCGGGGTTTTACTCGGGAAGACCGACCTGCCGCTCAGGCACCTCTTCGTCATCCTCTTCACCCTGCCACTCCTGCTACCGCCTTACCTCCTCGGAGTGGCGTGGTCCGCTGTCTTGGGGCGGGAGGGGTGGCTGTCGGAGATTGCAGGTGGGAGCCTCGCTGCGGTGAGCTCCGCCTGGCTATTCGGCCTGGGGGGGCTCTGTGCTGGTGTTAACCACCGTCTTCATGCCGGTCGCGATGTTACTGACGATGGCCTATCTCAAGACCGTCGATCCCCGTATTGAAGAGGCGGGACGGCTGGTCGCCCGCTGGCCGCGGGTGCTCTACGGGATCACGCTTCCCATGGTCCGTCCGGGGCTTGCCTGGGGTGCGCTGCTCGTATTTCTCCTCGCTGCCGGCGAGTCGCGCCTGGCGCTGGGTGGACTTCCTCACCCTTCTGTTACTGGTGCTGCCGAGTCCCGTGATTGGCATCGGTCTCATCGGCTTATGGAACCGGCCGGCGACGGACTGGATCTACGGCACGCCGATGATGATCCTCCTGGGCTATATGGCCCAGTATCTGGCGCTCACGAGCCGAACCACGGCCGCCGCACTTGCCCAGATCCCGGCCTCCATGGACGAGGCAGCGCTCGTGACCGGCGCTGGCTGGTTCCGCAGGCTGTTAACCATCACGGCGCCGCTGGCGGGGCCTGGGCTGCTCGCTGCGTGGCTTGTCGCGTACATCTTCTGTCTGCGTGATACCGGCATTGCCATGCTGGTCTATCCCCCTGGTCACGATACGCTGCCGGTTCGCATTTTTACCCTCATGGCCAATAGCCCCGAAGGGCTTATCGCGGCCCTCTGTGTCCTCATGATGGCGGCGACGTTCCTGCCACTCGCACCACTGGGTCTCATCATGAAAAGTTGGGGTCGAACTTCGTGATGGCAGTGGGGTTTCAAGACATCTCCAAGCACTACCGTGAGCGGCCGGCGGTCACGGAGTTCAGGTTGCAAGTGCAGCCCGAGGAGCGGCTGGTGCTGCTCGGGCCCTCGGGGTGCGGTAAGACCGCAGTACTGCGCCTTCTCGCCGGGCTGATCGCGCCCGATCACGGGCAAATCGCCATCAACGACGAGGTCGTCGCGATGGATGGCAGGAACCTCAAAGGACCTGAAGCACGCGCGCTTGGGATGGTCTTCCAAGACCTGGCGCTTTGGCCACACCTGACCGTGAGGGGCAATCTCGAGTTTGGCCCGAAGGCACAGGGAGTTCCCGCCGCCGAGCGACAGGCCCGGATCTGCAAAACGCTGGGCCTGATGCAACTGCAGGGCTACGCCGAGGCTTGGCCAGGAGATCTCTCGGGCGGACAGCAGCAACGCACCGCACTCGCCCGCGCCCTGGTGCTGAGTCCCAAACTCTTACTCATGGACGAGCCCTTATCGAGTCTCGATTTCGAGTTGAACTTCCAGTTGCGCCAGGAACTCCTGCGGTTGCAAGGCGAGTTGCGATTCACCCTAATCTATGTGACGCATAACCTGGAGGAGGCCTTCGACATCGCCACCCGAATTGTGGTCATGAAGGACGGGCGCATCGAACGGATCGGGGATGTTTCCGAGATACGCGCGCACTTTCAACAACTGCTGTATCAAAGTGCAGCCACGGCTAATAGAGATACCACCACCACACATGTGGCTGCTCTTTTCTTTGCGTGGGGAGAGGAGCGAGCGCGTAAGTTTATGAATGACCTCAAGGGGAACGCCACTAAGATCTCAACAAGCAACGGTGAGAGTGCCGATCTCGTGGCCAAGGGCGAGGTGGATTTTAGCCTGGTCGATAGCGATGATGCCGTGAACCGCATAAGGCAAGGCAAGCCCGTGGAAATGACCTGCCCGGACCAAGGAACGGGGCAACTTGGCTGCCTGATATTGCCCAATGCAGCCCTGTTGCTCAAGGATGCCCCTCACCCCCTCGAGGCAAGCAAGCTCATCGATTATCTCTTGTCTCGCGAGACCGAACGGAAATTGGCCTTTGCGGACTGTGCCCAAATCCCCCTCCATTCAGGCGTCGAGACGCCCAGTGACGTACCAAAGCTTGAGAAAGACGATGCCCACAGACTATGCGGCGATAGCTCGGAAGCTACGAGAAATCCAGCCGTACCTCAAAGCCTGGGCGGGATATTGAGTACAGCGAGCAAGACTTCTTCTAGTCGACGAGGCCGTATTCACCCCCGTACGCTAAACTGGTCAGTCCCCATGCGCCCAGGGTGGCCAGAATTACAGCTATCCGCCGCACCGTTTTCGTCTCCATCGCTCTCAATCCAGCCGCACCGGCGCTGCTTGGATCCTGGACTACTTTTCGCGCTCCACGATGTAGCCAGCGAGTCGCTGAAGCAGCTTGCCGGCCGATCCGAGACTGGAAATGGCGGCTAATGCTTCGTTAAAGAGCTCCGCAGCGGCTCGCCGGGCGCCGTCCAGCCCGAGGAGGTTGGGGTAGGTCGGTTTGTTGCGCGCCATGTCGGACCCTTGGAGCTTGCCGATGACCTCCGTGTGCCCTTCGACATCCAGGATATCGTCCTGGATCTGAAAGGCGAGCCCCACGCATTTCCCGTAGCGATCGAGCCGCTCCAAGATTTCCGGATCCACGTTGGCTTGGGA
>JBOIDH010000180.1:0-5290 GCA_050740495.1 Gammaproteobacteria bacterium
CACAGGTTTTCACGCCGGATCCTCACCCCTCAAGAGCACGCCGAGTTCGAATCCCGCCGCTGCCCGCCGCGGTTTCTCGCGAGCCGTTTCGCGGCAAAAGAGGCTTATTCGAAAGCCCTCGGCACCGGATTCCGAGACGGTCTCACCTTCCATACCCTAAGTGTCAGCAACGACCCGCTGGGCCGGCCGCTTATGATTTGCGCGGGCCGCGCGGCCGAGATCATCGAAGCTCTCGATATTGGCAGTATCCACCTGTCGCTTAGCGATGAAATCGATTTTGCCGTGGCCTTCGTGGTTTTGGAGACCCGGAACGTTCGGATTAACGCTCGATGAGCGGTGTCTGGCAATCCGGGCAGAGCAAGAGCGGCTTTTAACGCCTGCCCTTAGTCGGTCAGTTGCAGGCGATGCTCGATGCGCTCCACCCGCCGGCGCAAGGAATCCAGATCGTTCTGCTGGCCGCCGAAGGACGTTATCAATCCGGCCATGTGATGTTCGATAGCGGTGAGTCGGGTTTCTATCCGCGCTTGGCCCTCGCGCAACTCGGCGATGTCCGCGCGAATAGCGCGGAGCTGCTCCAGCACCAGGTTCTCGGTCTCGGTCATGATGATAGTCTATACCTGGTGGCCGAAACCGTCGAACGCCCAGGGCGAAGGCTCGCTCCGAAGGCCAGCGCCTGGCGCTCTCCTCGGCGCCGGGGCGTTTGATCCGGAACGTTCCTTAGGGAAGCTCTTCGGGGACCGACGGCGGGTTAGTCACGGCGATCCGGTCTTCTCGGCGAGCGTAACCCTCGGGTTCGGAAGCGTTGGCCGGCAACCTATGTGGCGGGTTTGCGTCTAATCCGGCCGGACGCTCGGGCAACGGGCCCACCGCATCGTTGGTATCGCTCGAGCGCACGCCGTCCTCGCTCGGGGAAGAGACGCGTTGGTCATCGGCCGCTCCACCAAAGCGCGCGCCCGTTCCCCGTGGGGAGCGGCGTCCACCATGACCACCACGGCGGCCGGAGCGAGAGCGGCCCCGCGGCCGCTGCGAGATTTGCCGCTCGCCGACGACCGCGCCGGGAGTTTCGTTTCCTACCACGGGTAGCGGCGCATCAGCGGGTGCTTCGGAAGACGCCGCGGAAGGACGCTCAAGGGCGCCTGGGGCTAGCGCACCCGCCGGTGATCTCTGCTGCCGGCCGCGGCCGCCTCGGGACGATCGCCCGCCGCGCCGGCGCGGTGGCCGGTCGCCACCCATAGCGGGGCGTTGCTGTGGGGGTGGTGTGACTCCTTCTGGCGCTCCGATCTCTTCCGAACCGGGTTGGACCGACTGTGGTTCCTGCCTCTCGTCACCGAACAAAGTCGATATAAACCTGCGGATGAATCCCGGGTGCGACGGTGTGGTTGGCAGCGGAGGGTCAGTGCGGATCTGGGGTGCTGGTATATCCCTCAAGACCTCCTTGACAGCAGGTTCTTCTTGCGGCCGTTTATCTCTGGTTCCCATGTCCCCGGCGCCCACCACTGGCGTGGGTATCAGGCGATAGCTGGGATCGGCCGCGGCGTGAAGATCATGCTGGCGGATGCGCTTAAGCTCGTAGTGAGGTGTTTCGAGGATGGGATTCGGAATAACCATGACGCGAATCTGTTGCCGAGTTTCAATAGCGCTAATTTCCTGGCGCTTCTCATTGACCAGAAAGGTCGCGACGTCCACCGGCAAATGCACCACGATTTTGGCGGTCGATTCCTTCATCGCCTCTTCTTCCATGACGCGTAACACTGAAAGCGCGAGCGATTCGACACCGCGAATGCTGCCTAAACCGCTGCACCGCGGACACACGATATGGCTAAACTCGTCGAGGGAAGGCCTAAGCCGTTGCCGCGACATCTCAAGGAGCCCAAATCTCGAAATGCGGCCTAACTGCACGCGAGCCCGATCCATCTTAAGGGCTTCCTGTAGGCGATTTTCGACCTGGCGTTGATTCTTTTGATTCTCCATATCGATAAAATCAATCACGATCAAGCCCCCGAGATCACGCAGCCGCAGTTGACGCGCGACTTCTTCGGCGGCCTCCACGTTCGTATTGAACGCGGTCTCTTCGATATCGCCGCCTCGCGTAGCACGGGCCGAGTTGATATCGATCGTGATCAAAGCCTCGGTGGGTTCGATGACCAGCGAACCGCCCGAGGGAAGCTCAATCTTGCGGGCAAAGGCAGATTCAATCTGGCTTTCGATCTGATAGCGAGTGAAAAGCGGGACACCATCTTGATATAGCTTGAGTTTGTTGAGGTTTTGCGGCATCACCTGCTGCATGAAATCCCGGGCCTTTTCGCATAGGCCCGGATCGTCGATGAGGATCTCGGCGATGTCATTACGCAGGTAATCGCGGATCGCGCGGATGATTACGTCCCGATCCTGATAAATCAGAAAGGGGGCCGAGCGGTCTTTCGATGCCTCCTCGATCGCGCTCCACAAGTGCAGCAGATAGTCGAGGTCCCACTGCAGCTCCTCGGCCGCCTTACCCATACCGGCGGTGCGGAGGATAAGTCCCATGCTTTCAGGGATATTGAGGCCACTCATGGCGTCCCGCGCTTCCTCGCGTTCCAGGCCTTCGATCTGCCGCGAGACACCCCCGGCGCGCGGGTTATTGGGCATCAATACGAGATAGCGTCCGGGAATACTAATGAAGGTGCTCAGGGATGCGCCTTTGGTACCGCGCTCGTCTTTCTCGACTTGTACAGTGATTTCTTGCCCCTCCCTAAGCACCTCCCGGATGTTGACCCGCGCTCCGCCGCGCGGCGATTCGACGAATAAGGACCGTGCGACCTCCTTCAGCGGCAAGAATCCATGCCGTCCGGCGCCATAATCGACGAAGGCCGCTTCGAGGCTCGGTTCGATGCGTACGACCTTCCCCTTATAAATATTCGATTTTCTTTGTTCGCGGCCGGTGGCCTCTATATCAAGGTCGTAAAGGCGTTGTCCGTCCACAAGGGCGACACGCAACTCCTCCGATTGAGTTGCGTTGATAAGCATTCTCTTCATTTCTGCATATTCCTGTCAGGCGCCTAGGTAATGAACGAGAGGCGTCCCGGTAATAATTCACTATTTCCATAGCCGGTATGAGTGACATTTTCTGGTATCACGAGGTGATTGGCACGGTCGACAGTCGCTATAATGCCCTGGTAATTATCTTAAGGTTTAGAAGGGCGTAAGCCTCGCTTCGAGGCTAGTAACTCCGGACGAACCTGTAATTGCACGTACCCCCGCAATCGCGATTAAGCAAGCTCCCCCAGGGAGTGAATCCACGCTCGCTATGAAGCTGTCCGCTCAATCGTCACTGCACCGTTGCGATGTTTATTACGCGATAGGCTACGGATTCCTGGTAAGCTCGATAGCGCCTTTGCGACTCCGTATACTTACCGCAAGCTAATATAGCAACGATACAGCAATGCAGCAATCGGGCACTAATTTCAACGAGCATGGGACTAAAGATTAGGGATGCGACGGACTATGGTACAAGTTCCAGCACGCCAAATTATTGTTGATTTAGAGCATGACGGGCGTCGCATCGACAATTTTCTGGCATGGACGCTCAAGGGGATCCCTCGGGACCGAATCTACCGGATGCTGAGAAGCGGCGAAGTTCGCGTGAACGGTGGCCGTATTCGGCAAGACCATCGCTTAACATCCGGCGAGGTTCTGCGTCTGCCACCCGTGCGCATGACCCCGAACGCGGGCATGGTGCCTCCGGAAGGTTTACGGGCGGTGGTACGCGATAGTGTGCTTTATGAAGATCAGGAGCTTCTGGTGCTGAACAAACCGGCGCGGATCGCGGTCCATGGAGGAGTGGGGATCCAGCATGGGCTGATCGAGGTTTTACGCGATCTTAGGCCCGATGCGCCTTATATAGAGCTCGTGCATCGGCTCGATCGCGGAACTTCGGGGTGTCTGATGATCGCGAAACGGCCGCGTTTCCTGCGGGCGATGCACGGTCTTATTCGTTCCGGCGCTATTGCGAAGACTTATCTTGGTCTGATCAGTGGTCATTGGCCGGTTAGCGCAGGCGTCATTAAAACCGGTCTAAAGAAAAACGGGGTACGCTCGTCCGAACGCAGGGTGTGCGTGACCGATGAGGGCAAGCTTGCCGAGACACACATCGAGCCGATCGAGCGATTCAAAAACGCAAGCTTGGTCCGGGTCCAGCTTAAGACCGGCAGAACGCATCAAATCCGGGTCCACACCGCCTACGCCGGTCATCCGCTGGCCGGCGATAACAAATATGGCGATAAAGCATTCAATCGAGCGATGCGCCATTACGGTTTACGGGACTTGTTTTTGCATTCGTACCGTATCGAGTTTGTGGCGCCGGACTCCAGAGAGCAAATATCCGTGAAAGCGCCATTGCCGGCGGGATTGCTGTCGGTTCTCGAGTCGTTGCGGCGAGACCGGAGTCCCGAGGTGAGCGCCGAGTCCGCCGCGCGTCATCGGCGGTTGCCGTAGCAAATAACTTAAGATAGGTTAGTGAAATGGATCAGACTGAGGTTAAAGAGCAGGCTGGGAACTGGGAACACGCGCTTATCCGCGATCTCGCGTTAGCGGCGATCACGGAGCAGCGGCGCGCGCGGCGGTGGAGTATCTTGTTCAGGTCGGTCGCGGTCGTTTACGTGCTGGTCCTGTCGGCGTTTTACCTTTCAAGCCAATGGGACGAAGGTTCGCTGTCCTCCGAGGCGCACACCGCCTTGGTGGACGTTGACGGAGTCATCGGATCGGATCCGCAGGCCAGCGCGGACAGTGTGATCACCGGCCTGCGCGCTGCCTATAAGGACGATAAGACCAAAGCCGTCATCTTGCGTATCAATAGTCCGGGCGGCAGCGCCGTGCACGCGGGTTATATCAACGATGAGATGTTTCGTTTGCGTAAGCTGTATCCGAACATTCCGGTGTACGCGGTAATCACGGATATCTGCGCCTCGGGTGGCTATTACATTGCCGTAGCGGCGAATAAAATTTATGCCGACAAGGCGAGCTTGGTCGGATCGATCGGGGTAGCGATGGACGGTTTTGGGTTCGTCGGTACCTTAGAGCGTCTCGGCATCGAGCGCCGTTTACATACGGCCGGCACGCACAAAGGATTTCTCGATCCATTCTCACCCGCCAACCCGGAGGATTCCAAACATCTCCAGGTAGTATTGGATCGGGTCCATCAGCAGTTTATCGATATCGTGAAAAAAGGCCGCGGCGAGCGTTTGAAATCTGATCCCGGGCTGTTCACGGGGCTCGTGTGGAGCGGTGAGCAAAGCCTCAATCTGGGGCTCAT
>JBOIDH010000181.1:0-5272 GCA_050740495.1 Gammaproteobacteria bacterium
CTTGCAGACGCCGCATGAGATCGGCGCGTGGATCGGCGCTTTCTTCCTCGTTCGGCGCCGGCTTCGGCAGCAACATGCGTGATTTAATCTCGGCCAAGACCGCCGCCATTACCAAGTACTCGGCGGCCAATTCCAGCTTCATCACCACCATGAGATCGATGTAGCGTATGTATTGTTCCGTGATACGTGCGATCGGGATATCCAGAATGTTAAGGTTCTGCCGTTTAATCAGATACAGCAGGAGATCGAGCGGGCCCTCGAAGGCTTCCAGAAAGACCTCCAAGGCATCCGGAGGAATATAAAGATCGGCCGGTAACTCGGTGACGGGCTGCCCGCGCACCATCGCAATCGGCGCGTTTCGCGCGCCGCGAAGCGCGATGCCGCTCGCGGTCTCCGCGCTCCAATCGGGCGCCGTTATGCTGTTCACAGACGATTAACGGTACACTACGTCCATCGCCTCGCGCACCTCTTCGATGGTGTCACGCGCAACATCGCGTGCCGCCTCGCAACCTTCGGCAACGATGGCCCGCACCGTATCCGGATCCTTGGCATACTCCTCGGCGCGTTCCCGGATCGGCGTGAGCTCCGCGAGTATGGTATCAATCACGGGTTGCTTGCACTCCAGGCAGCCGATCCCGGCGTTACGGCATCCATTCTGGACCCAGGCCTTGACCTCATCGCCCGAGTAGACGGAGTGAAACTGCCATACCGGACACTTGTCGGGATCGCCGGGGTCTTGCCTGCGCACCCGCGCCGGATCGGTGCGCATGGTCTTGAGCTTTTGCACGATGGAATCCGGGGCTTCGCGCAGTCCGATGGTATTCCCGTAGGACTTGGACATTTTCTCCCCATCGAGGCCCGGCATTTTGGATTCAGGGCTGAGCAGCGCTTGCGGCTCGGGTAATATCACCCGGCCGCTGCCTTCAAGATAACCCAACAAGCGCTCGCGATCACCGAGCGCGATGTTATGTTGCGATTCCAGGTAAGCCCGGGCCGTGGCCAGGGCCTCGTTATCCCCTCGCTCTTGAAAACGCTTGCGCAGATCGAAGTACAGCTTGGCGCCCTTCTTACCCAACTTGCGCGCGGCTTCCTCCACCTTTTCCTTGAAATCCGGCTCCCGTCCGTAGAGGTAGTTGAACCGCCGCGCCACCTCGCGTGCGAATTCAATATGGGCCACTTGATCTTCACCGACGGGAACATGGCCCGCTTTATAGATTAAAATGTCGGCGGTTTGCAGCAAGGGATAGCCCAGAAACCCGAAGGTGGCAAGGTCCTTGTCCTTGAGCTTTTCTTGCTGGTCTTTATACGTGGGAACGCGCTCGAGCCAACCGAGAGGCGTAATCATCGACAGCAGCAGAGTCAACTCCGCATGCTCGGGCACCCGCGACTGGACGAACAGCGTAGCCTCCCCCGGATTGATGCCTACGGCGAGCCAATCGATTACCAGATCCCAAACCGAATCCGCGATGCCGCTCGGGTTCTCATACTCGGTCGTCAACGCATGCCAGTCAGCGACGAAAAAGAAACATTCGTATTGGTGCTGTAACTCGATCCAGTTCTTCAAGACACCGTGATAATGCCCAAGGTGCAGCATCCCGGTCGGGCGCATCCCCGACAAGACCCGGCGATTCGGACTAGGGTTCACGGACAGCCTGTTTGCAGGGAGCGATACTGCATCAGGTACTTAGGGAAGCATCCCCCTTGATCGTCGTCAACCACTCGTTCAACCCCGCGAAACCGACTACTCATCCTATTGTTTCACGGATCCGACATCGGCGAATAGAGTCGCCGGAGAGTTTCCTTTATCATTATGCGAGTACCCGTATCGCACCTATTATGAAACTGCTCTTTGATCTATTCCCCGTCATCGTGTTTTTCACGGCCTTCAAGCTGGCCGATGACCCTCACCAAGGGGTTTTGACGGCGACCGCCGCCGCCATTGTGGCCACGCTCATTCAGGTACTCTATGTCTGGATTAAGCACCGCCGCGTGGAACCCATGCTGCTGGTCACGCTCGCGCTCATCGTGATCCTCGGTGGCGCCACGCTGCTTTTACAAGACGACCGCTTTATCAAATGGAAGCCGACGGCGGTCAACTGGTTGTTCGCGATGGCTTTTCTGGGCAGCGAGTTTATAGGCAGCAAGAACCTGACGCAGCGCATGATGGCGAGGCACATGAATCTACCCGAGGCTGTCTGGACCCGCGTCAATTTGAGCTGGGTAATCTTCTTTTTGATCCTCGGGACCGCTAATCTCTATGTGGCCTTCAACTTCGCGACCGAAGTCTGGGTCAACTTTAAGCTTTTCGGTATGTTAGGTCTCACCTTGGTGTTTGTGCTCTTACAAGCCCTGTACCTCACGCGCCAAGCGGATTCCTTACACGGTAAGGAGCGCTAGCAGTGTATTACGCCATCATCGGTGACGATGCAAAGGATAGTCTCGACAGACGTGCAGGCGCCCGCGCGGCCCACATCGCGCGCTTGCGGGTGTTGCTGGATCAAGGGCGTGTCCTCATCGCCGGCCCGCACCCGGCGATCGATAGCGAGGATCCGGGTCCGGCCGGGTTTACCGGCAGCTTGATCGTGGCGGAATTCGACTCGCTCGAGGAAGCGGAGACATGGGCTAAGGAAGATCCTTATATGACTGCGGGGGTCTATCAGCGCGTCACGGTCAAGCCCTTCAAAAAGGTTTTCCCGTAAGTGTCTGGTCTCGATCGGATCATGCGCGTGCGCCAGTGTCTGGATGCTGCGCTCGATCCCGTGCGGCTTGCGATCGACGACGAGTCCGAACATCATCTCGGGCATGCCGGCGCGGCGAGCGGCGGCGGTCACTATACGGTCACGATCGTCTCGGAGCGCTTCCGCGGCCTCGCGCCCATCGCCCGCCACCGTGCCGTTTACGCAGCCCTCGGCGACCTCGTCGGCACCGACATACATGCCATCAGCATCAAGGCATTGACCCCGGATGAAGAGCGAACCAGCGGATAGCGGGCCGCTTGACGCGGGGTTCGACGCGAGGCCCGCTCGCGCCAGCCTCGTGTGGCGTTCGCGCGACGAACGCTCTTTCCTCTACCATGGCGACCGCTCGGAGATCATGGGAGATATTCCGGATGACAGCATCGATTGCATCTGGACCGATCCGCCCTATTTTCTCTCGACCGGCGGGACGACTTGTGTGGCCGGCAAACGCGTGCCGGTGGACAAGGGCGCTTGGGATCGCAGCCAAGGACTCACGGTAGACCACGATTTTAACCGTAGCTGGTTACGCGATTGCTATCGCGTCTTGAAGCCCGCTGGAACGATCTGGGTCAGCGGTACGCTGCACGTCTACCTCTCGGTCGGCATGGCCCTGCTCGAAGAAGGATTTCGGATCCTCAATGACATCGTGTGGGAAAAACCCAATCCCCCGCCGAATCTCGGCTGCCGTTGCTTCACGCACGCCACCGAGATCGTGCTCTGGGCCACCAAGGCCGCCAAAGGCTCGCGATCTCGCTACACCTTCAATTACGCCGCGATGCGGTCGGACAACGGCGGCCGGCAGATGAAAAACGTGTGGCGCATCCCCGCGGTCGGCCGCGCCGAAAAAGTGCATGGCAAACACCCCACGCAGAAACCGCTTGCGCTCATCGACCGCTGCCTCAGGGCCAGCACCCAGCCGGGCGAGCGGGTCTTGGACCCCTTCGCGGGAAGCGGGTCGGCCGGGATCGCGGCATTGCAGCTCGGACGGACGTTCACCGCCTGCGAGCGCGACCGCGAGTTTATCGACATCGCGGTACGGCGCTTAACGGTGGCCGACGCCGCGCTTCCCTGGTAAGCCCACGCCGTGGACGCGACCGTAAAGCTCGCGATGGATCTCATCGCGCGGCGCTCGATCACCCCCGAGGACAGCGGTTGCCAACGGCTAATCGCCGAGCGGCTCGCGCGCCTGGGTTTTCACATCGAACCCCTGCGGTTCGGCGAGGTCGCGAACCTCTGGGCCCGCCGCGGCGAGGCGCGGCCGCTCTTGGTGTTCGCGGGTCACACCGACGTCGCGCCCGCCGGTCCGCTCTCGGCTTGGCATAGCGATCCGTTTCAACCCGAAACTCGCGATGATTTCCTATACGGCCGGGGCGCGGCCGACATGAAGGGGAGCCTCGCGGCCATGGTTACGGCCACGGAACGCCTTCTGTCCGCGCACGGCGATCACCGGGGATCGTTGGCGTTTCTCCTCACCAGCGACGAGGAAGGCCCCGCGATCGACGGCACCGCGAAGGTGGTCGAAACCCTGCGAGCACGCGGCGAGACCATCGACTGGTGTGTGATCGGGGAACCGACCAGCGAGGAGCGTATCGGCGATACGGTAAAGATCGGCCGCCGCGGCTCGCTGAGCGCCACGCTCCGGATCCACGGGATACAGGGCCATGTGGCCTACGCGGATCGCGTCGTCAATCCCATCCATTCGGCCTTACCGGTACTCTCGGAGCTTTTCAATACCCGCTGGGACCCGGGCAATGAGCACTTCCCGCCCACCACATTTCAAATCACCAATGTCCACGCCGGGACGGGCGTCGACAACGTTGTCCCCGGTCAGATCGAGATCGCATTTAACCTGCGCTTCTCCAACCGCTGGAGCGCCGGGACGCTGAAGGAACGCATCCTCGCCGTGTTAAATGGTCACGAACTTCGTCATGACTGCGACTGGCGCATCGCGGGTGAACCTTTTCTGGCCAAACAGGGGAAGCTTCTCGACGCCGTACTAAGCGCCGGGCGGGAAGTGACGGGACTGGAGGCCCGGCTCTCGACCAGCGGCGGGACCTCGGACGGGCGCTTCATCGCGCCCGGCGGGACCGAGATCGTAGAGCTGGGGCCGGTCAATGCCACCATTCACAAGGTCAACGAACGCGTCGCCGTAGCCGATCTGACGACACTCTCGGCGATCTATGAGCGCGTGTTGCAGCGGCTGTTATTTTGAAGAGTAGATCGCGCCCTGGGTTCGGATTTTCGGCGGTGACGAAGAGGATCGAACGGCCCGGCCGGTAGCTTATGCCTCCCCCTAAAAGATACCACTTTTTTGAGACACAGAACTCAATAATGGCAGGAGAGCGGATGGGAATCCGGCGTCCCGGTCTAGAAAGGCGCCGGGTTCCCTCCGCGGAGGCGACGAGGAGGTCAAAAGACGTCACGCCGGATGCAAATTTTTTTGTGGTGTGCTTTCATGTGTTGCGTATACTTTCCATCCAGGAGACTACCATGGGCCTGCCGCTCAAGGATCATCAACACCATACCTACGGGGA
>JBOIDH010000182.1:0-5266 GCA_050740495.1 Gammaproteobacteria bacterium
CTCGCACGGCGGCATCGAGCGACTCGGCCGCGCATGGGCCGTTCATGAGACATAATGCGAGCCCTAGAAATAAACCCAGCTCGCGCGCGGCATGGGCAGGCGGGCAGCCCCGCAGGTATCCTTTTTTCATCTTGCTCTCAATCACCCGCCGACTCGCGACATCTCGACCTTGGTGCGCAGTTTTCCCGTATATCTTGTGCATCCCTTGCTAAGCTTCTCCGAGAATATAGCGTTCTTTCAGGCCACTGAAGAGGCCAGACATCCACTTCGCTTTTGACAACCAAAACCGATCCAAGGTGCGTGGCTTAAAGCCTGGCCATCGCCCACCCGTTCGCTGCCCCAGCACGGCTCTCTGTCCAGAACGCCCGAACGCCGAAGGGCGTGGCAACAGCACGGGGATGAGTCGCGATCACCCCTGGGGCAGAGAGGCGCTGCGGTGTAGACCAGGTGCGACCGCTATCGCTGGACTGCGCCGCCAGTATCGCTGAATCCTCAGGCCCGGCGGCGTCCCACACGGCGATGAGCCGGTTCGCATCAAGGGCGGCAAGGTCGCTGTGCCCAGCGTTCTTACCGCCAAGCCCTATGGGCCGCGCCCAACTGCGACCACCATCCAGAGAGCGGAGGTAATAGAGCCCCGCGTGCTGCTCTTCCCCAGTCCAGACGATGCTGTGGAGATCATCCCCGGTGACGGCGAGCCCTCCACCCATGTGGGGGCAGCCGTCGAACTTCCAATTGAATGCCCCCGCCGGGCCAAGGCGGTGCCAGTTTACGCCCCCATCCACCGACTGGGCCACTCGCATATCGCGGGGCCCGGCATCGCGATAGAGGAGATACAGCGCACCCTTAGGCGAGGCCGTGAGGGTATTCCAGCAGCAGGAGCAGGTCTTACTATCCACCGTGGTGTTAGGCGACCAGGTCCGGCCACCGTCAGCGGAGCGGGCCTGGCGCAAGCCCTGGATGGCCTCGCCATCGGTCTTCTGCCCTCTCGGATCCTCCGCAGGGCTACTTTCCGCTTCACGGTTGTCTAGCCACACAAGATGGAAGACCCCAGCCGGGGCTGCCGCGATATCGACAAAGCTATGGCCGCCCGTACTGCTATCATTAGCGGGATTGGGACCCGGCGCCCAGGTCGTGCCGCCGTCGTCTGAGATGGCGGTGACTAGAGGTCCGCCGCCCATGAACCCAGTGCCAGTGGTCTGCCAGACCGCCACGAGGCGTTTCCCAGCAGCCGCTATCTGCACGTCGTTGCCGCGCTTCATGTGGCCGAGCGGGTCGCTGCTCTCGATCACCATGGGGGCCGACCAGCTTTCTCCACCGTCCTTCGAACGGAGGTAGCGGAGGACTGGTGTGGGTGCCCCGGCCTGGCTTCCCGCCAGAAGGACATGGATGGTCCTATGGTCGATGTACACGTCCAGGCTGCGGATGTCGGTGAGGCCGGCATCGGGATAGGCTACCTGGATCCCTTGCGCCTGGGCGCGGGCCGGGCCTTGCGCCTCCACAGCATGGATCACCTTAGCCCCTATCAAGGACATGGAGGCCACGAGAGCGATGAGGACGCGCCCCTTGATCGCCCGGATTGAATTCGATGTCCTGCTATACATGGCTTGAACTTCGCTTTCTTTGAAGGCTGTGTCTGTAAGCTTCAGAACCGGGCCTCTACACCTTATCGTATCGAAGATTAGCGTGCGGCGGAATGCGACAAATTGTCGCACCCGGCGCTGGGTCGCGGGATTATTCATTAAGGCCAGATTCAGTGAGCTGAGCGAGAGACAGGGGGCCCGAGACCTCCACTGGAATGAATGACTCCGGCTCGGGTACCCGCAGAGGCGGCGGGACATGAAGCGTATTATGGCGCGTTTTTCACCTTCGATTAGCAAAAATCAGCGGAGTTGATTCGCGGCCCGGTTGGACGCTGTTCAAGCAGCGCCGGGTGCGGCAATTTGTCGCATTGTGCAGGTTTTTGTGATCAATATAATTAGTGCTCGCTTATATAAATACAAAACGGGAGAGAACACATGTACCAGCGAGCATGGGCTGCGGCAATATTAGCCTTCTACAAACAACGCCTATTTGTTAGCTTATTCCTCGCTAGCGTAGGCTTGGCTTCCGCACAGACCACCCTGGCCGTGGATAACTCCGCTGAAACCCAGAATGAACTGACTCCAGTAAGCGAAGCCACTGATAATAAAAAAACGAGGGTTCGCGCCGACGGTGTCGTGAGCGAGCCGGGAGCGCTTGCAGCCAGTGAGCAGGCAACGGTGCTTCCAGAAATGGTCGTCACCGGCGAGGTGCAAAGTACCACCCTGCCTGATATCGAGACAGCGCGGGACCGAATCGAACGGACGCCGGGCGGCGTGAACATCGTCGATCCGGAGCAGTACCGCACCGGGCGCGTGAGCACGCTTCAAGATCTGCTGGGCTACACGCCCGGGGTCTTTATCCAACCGCGGTTCGGATCCGATGAATCGAGGCTTTCCATTCGCGGCTCGGGCGTGCAGCGCACCTTTCACCTGCGCGGCATCAACCTGCTGCAGGATGGCGTTCCGTTGAACCTCGCCGACGGTGGTGGTGACTTCCAGGCCATCGACGGGCTCTCTACCGACTACATCGAGGTCTACCGCGGTGCCAATGCGCTGCAGTATGGCTCGACCACCTTGGGCGGCGCCATCAACTTTATCTCTCCTTCGGGCTATAGCGCCCCACCCTTGCAGGCGCGCGCTGAGTACGGGAGTTATGACTATCGACGTTTTCAAGGTGCAGCAGCTGGTGTGCTGGGGTTGGCCGACGGTTTCTTGAGCTACACCCACACGGATCAGGACGGCTTCCGGCGGCACGCGGAACAGAACAACGAACGCGTGTTCGGCAACCTGGGTTTGCGCTTCGACGAGAGCCTGGAGACGCGATTTTTCGTTCACGTGACCGACACCGACTCGCAACTCCCCGGCAATCTGACGAAAGCGCAATTGGAGGCCGATCCCCGGCAGGCCAATCCCTTCAACGTAAGCGGCGACCAGAAGCGGGATTTTTTCCTGGGGCGTCTCTCCAATAAAACCACCTACACCTTTGGCGCAAATCGCCTGGAGTTCATCGGATTCTATGCCTATAAGGATCTGTTCCACCCCATCTTCCAGGTGCTGGACATCGTCTCCGACGACTACGGCGGCGGCCTGCGCTTGGTCTCTGAGGCTCCCTGGTTTGGGCGACAGAACATCCTCACGGCCGGCTTCAACGCCCATGCGGGGCTCGCGGAAGACGACCGCTTTCGCAACGTAGGCGGTGGGCGCGGGGCGCGCACCCAAAACATGGATCAGAGATCTGTCAACTATAGTGTGTATTTCGAGGAGCAGCACTACGTCGCTCCCAAGCTGGCGCTGGTGGGTGGTGGGCAGTTCTCCCATGCCACGCGGGAGCTGGAGGACAAACTCCTAAGCGATGGCGATTCCAGCTTCGACGAGTCCTTCACTGCCTTCAGCCCCAAGTTTGGCGCGCGCTACGAGCTGAATGAGAATGTCCAGATCTTCGGCAACGTGAGCCGCAGCTTCGAGCCGCCCAGCTTCGGGGAGCTCACTGGGGGCCAGCTCATCACGGTAGTCGACGATCAGGAGGCGACCACGGTGGAGGTCGGCACGCGTGGCACCTATGACCCTTGGAGCATGATCTGGGATGTAGCCTATTATTCGGCCTGGGTGAGCGATGAGCTTTTAAGCCTCGCCGATGCCCGCGGCCAGCCGCTTGGGACCATCAGCGCCGATGCAACCACCCACCAGGCCATAGAACTGGGATTGGTCAACCGCTTTCTGGATCGGTTCGAGCTTCGCCAGATTTATCTCTGGAACGACTTTGACTTCGATGGCGACGCGGTCTTTGGCGACAACCAGCTGGCTGCTATTCCCGAGCACTTCTATCGGGCCGAGTTTCTCTATCATTTTCCACGGGGTTTCTACTTCGGTCCTAACGTGGAATGGGTGCCTGAGGATTATCCAGTCGATCACGCGAATACGCTGTTTGCGGACTCCTACGCCATCGTGGGCCTTAAGGCCGGGTATCGCAGCAAGGGCGGTTTTGGTTTCTTCATCGAAGGGCGCAACCTCAGCGATAACAATTACGCTGCCACCACCGGCGTGATCGACAATGCCCGAGGTCGCGACTCCGCCCAGTTTCTGCCTGGAGACGGCGCCTCGGTGTTCGCTGGGATCGAATGGCGCATGTAGTACGTCTCCTTCTTGCCTTCATGCCTCGCAACTCGGATGGACCGGTTTTTTCGAAGGGGGCTACAACCATCTGATGAAGAACGTTCTCTTTTTCGGAGGCGTACCTCGATCCATGCTCGATCAACTTTTTCCGCTAGCCGGCGTGTCGCTATGCTCGTGATGCGTTTCGGCCATCCTGTCCCCGAAATGCACTCGCATGACGCGACGGGCTATTGGTGTCGTGATTCGTCCTGCGTCCGCAGCGTCACCCGCCGACTCGCGACATCTCGACCTTGGGTAAACCGCTACCGGCGCCGCGGCGGATCTCGGAATAGCGATCGCTGCGTCCCCGCCACACGGAGGAAATGAACGCGCCTATCTCGCCGTCGCTCTTGCCCTGGCGCAATAGTTGACGGAGATCGTGCCCGCGCGTGGCGAATAAGCACGTGTAGAACGTTCCGTCGGCCGTGATCCGGCTGCGCGTGCATCCCCGGCAGAAGGGCTGGGTTACCGAAGCGATCATCCCGATCTCCCCTCCCCCGTCACGATAGCGATAGCGGGTGGCCACTTCGCCCGGGTAGTTGCGCTCGAGGGGTTCGAGGGGCCACTCCTTTTCAATGGCGCCGATGATCTCGCGTGCCGGGACCACGTCCGGCATGCGCCAGCCGTTGCTATCGCCGACATCCATGTATTCGATAAACCGCAGGATATGGCCCGTATGGCGAAAGTGCCCAGCCATCGCGCCGATGCACTGGTCATTCATCCCGCGTTTCACCACCATGTTGACCTTGATCGGATGCAAGCCGGCCGCGACCGCGGCGTCGATTCCGTCCAGTACCCGGGCCGCCGCGATGTTGACATCGCTCATCGCCCGAAAGACGGCTTCATCGATGGCGTCTAGGCTCACGGTCAATCGCTGCAACCCCGCCTGCTTCAAGTCGTCCGCCATGCGCGACAACAACGCGCCGTTGGTCGTAAGTGTCAGGTCGTGGACACCCTCGATACGCGCAATCCCCGCGATGAGCTTCGGCAGATCGCGGCGTAATAAGGGCTCGCCGCCCGTAATCCGGATCTTC
>JBOIDH010000183.1:0-5257 GCA_050740495.1 Gammaproteobacteria bacterium
TGAAGGCGCCTGCGCGAGGCGCCCTCGGCGCCGTGTCGTTTGCGACCATGCGTGAGGTCGTGGCTTGGGTCGAGGCGCGCCGGCCGGTGAGCGCCGCAACAGGCGATCTTCCGGCGATTCCCGAGCGGGTGCGTCGCGCCGTGGCGGAAACGGCTGCCACCGGCGTCGCTTTCGTCAAGGTCGGGTTTCTTGAGTGCGCTCGCCGGGCCGCCGTGCTCGCTGCGATTGAAGAGGAAGTAAAGCAGGGGGCGCGGGTGGTCGCGGTGCTGTTCGCCGACCGTGAAGGCAGTCCGGTTGCGGCCCTGCGCGCCTTTGCCGATCACGGACTGGTGGGTGCCATGGTCGATACGGCCGAGAAGCGCGGCCGGGGTCTGCGCGCCTGCCTCGACGAAGCTGAGCTTGCGGCCTTCGTTCAAGAGTGCCGGCGGCTCGGGCTATTTGCGGGACTCGCCGGATCGCTGCAAACTAACGATGTTGAGCCGCTGATGGCTCTCGGCCCGGATTATCTCGGATTTCGAGGGGTGTTGTGCGACCAGCACCGGCGCACCGGGGCGCTCGACCCTAGGCGCGTGCAACATATTCGCATGCGCATCTCCGCTTATAGGGTTAAAATACCGCAACCAACTTTTAGACGCGAGGAGACCTGTGATGGGCTGGCGAATTAAGCAACACGAAGAAACTTATACCGACGAAGAAGTCGAAGCGAGGCTCAAGGAGGAACTCCCGAATTGGTATCTGGAAGAGGGTTGGATCAGGCGCAAATACAAGACGTCGGGCTGGAAAGGCACGCTGATGGTGGTCAACACCGTGGGGCACTTGGCGGAAGCGGCTTTTCATCACCCCGATCTCACCGTGTCCTATGCCTTCGTTATCGTAAAGCTCATGAACCACGCGGCCAAGGGCATCACCAATAAAGATTTTGATCTCGCTAGAAAAATCGAACAAGTGGTGATGTGGCAGCCCGGCAAAGAGGGCAGTGCGCTTGAGGGGACGCCGGAGGATCCGCGCTTCAAGTACATCAAATACGATTAGCATAAGGCACATGAACAACACATCCGGTGTAGTCGCCGGCAAAAGCAGCAATACCCAATGGCATGAGGCTACAGTTACCCGGCCGCGGCGGGAGCAGCGTAATGGGCACAAGGGCGCGATCATTTGGCTGACCGGGTTATCGGGGTCCGGAAAATCGACGCTTGCCCATGCCTTGGAGGACCGCCTGTTCGCGATGGGGTGCAATACCTATGTGTGTGACGGGGACAATATCCGCCACGGATTGTGCGGCGATTTAGGCTTTTCACCGCAGGATCGGGTGGAAAACATCCGCCGCATCGGGGAGGTGGCCAAGCTCTTCGTGGATGCCGGGGTCATTGCGATGACGGCCTTCATCTCGCCGTATCGCGCCGATCGGGATCGGGCGCGCAAGCTGGTAGCGCCGGGAGATTTCATCGAGGTGTACTGCGAGTGCGCGATCGACATTTGCGAAGAGCGCGATGTCAAGGGCTTGTATCGCCGCGCGCGGGCCGGGGAGATCAAAGAGTTTACCGGAATATCAGCGCCCTATGAGGAACCTGAAAATCCGGAACTCCGCATCAACTCGGGGACGGAGCCCGTCGAGAGTTGCGTTCAACGGATTATCGATCATCTGGTGGCGCAAGGCGCCGTGCCAGCCTAGATTCACATGAATCTGGCCCTGATCCTCGCCGTGACCGTATCGGCCGCGTCGCAGGCCCATGACTATCCAACGCTCGATCGGGTCGATCGGGTGCTGACCTGCATGGCCAAGCAGGGAGGTCAGACGGTCGATAATCTCTATGCGTGTGCGTGCGAAATCGATGCGATCGCCGCAGCCATCCGCTTCGATGATTACGTGGAGGCGACCACTTTTCGCGGCTTTCGCGCGATGCCGGGGGAGCGCGGAGGCCTGTTTCGGGATTCAAAAAGAGGCAAGGCGCTCGTGGCGCGGCTAGAGGAAGCGGAGCGGGCCGCCGCTCGTACCTGTTTCTTTCGGCGTGCGCGGGTATCCGGCAAGACCGCGGGGAGCCGGTAACTCCCAACAGGCGCGGGCAGTCGCTTCCCCGAAACACGGACTTGTTCAGACCTTCCTTAACTTGTTGATGAATCGACTCGATTCGTTATAATTTCCCGAGCAACAACGGCTGCGACTGCGTACAATCACTACCAACCGAGTGTACACTGTCCGAGCGTGGCAGCGGATTATTGCATTCACTCCTTGCGCCTTTGCGATCTCTGAGGCGCTCGGAGGATAAGAATTAGAGATCGACATAACATTGGAAGGAGGAGTCATGAGAAAAACGCGTTTTCAGGGCATGCTCTTAGCCGCAATCGCCACGGCCGTACCGGCTACGGCGCTCGCCAATGAAGAACTGCTCAAGCTGCAAGACAGCCCGAATTATTGGGTGATGCAGAATGGCGATTTTTGGGCTCAGCGGTATTCGAAGCTGGACCAAATCAACGCCGCGAACGCCGCGAAGCTGCAGGCGGCTTGGACGTTTTCGACCGGTGTCCTACGTGGGCACGAAGGCGGTCCGCTGGTGCTCCCGGGCAGTGCCACCGGCCTCGATCACGATACGCTCTATGTCCACGCACCATTCCCCAACAACGTTTTCGCGATCAACCTGGATAACTTGGAGGTCGTGTGGGAATACATCCCGGTGCAAAACTACGATGAGACCGTCCCGGTCATGTGCTGCGATACGGTTAATCGCGGTTTGGCCTATGCTGACGGAAAGATCTTTCTGCAACAGGCGAATACCGAGTTGGTGGCCATAGACGCCAAGACGGGTAAGAAAGTATGGGCGGTCAAGAACGGTGATCCCAAGAAGGGAGCGACCAACACCAATGCTCCCCATGTCATTAAGGACAAGGTCTTTACGGGGATCAGCGGGGGCGAATTCGGGGTGCGAGGGTTTCTCGCGGCCTACAACATCAAGGACGGTAAACTGGCGTGGAAGGCGTACAGCGTAGGACCCGATGACGAGATGCTCATTGATCCCGAAAAGACCACCGAGTTGGGCAAACCCGTCGGCAAGGATTCAAGCCTCAACACTTGGAAAGGCGATCAGTGGAAGATCGGCGGCGGTACGACTTGGGGTTGGTATGCCTACGACAAAGAGCTGAACCTGGTCTATTACGGATCCGGTAACCCGAGCACTTGGAACCCCGTCGTCCGCCCCGGCGATAACAAGTGGTCGATGACCGTTTGGGCGCGCGATGTCGACACCGGCGCCGCCAAGTGGGTCTACCAGATGACGCCCCACGATGAATGGGACTACGACGGCGTCAACGAAATGATTCTCGCGGATATCAAGGTAAAGGGCGAAGATCGCAAAGCCCTCGTGCATTTCGACCGCAACGGGTTCGCTTATACGCTGGATCGGGTCACCGGCGAACTGCTCGTGGCCGAAAAATATGATCCCGCCGTCAACTGGGCGACCCACGTCGATATGAAGACCGGCCGGCCACAGATGGTGGCCCGCTACAGCACCCACAAGAACGGCGAAGACGTCAACACCACCAACATCTGTCCGGCCGCGCTCGGGACCAAGGACCAGCAACCGGCTGCCTTCTCGCCGCGCACGGGGCTCTTCTATGTGCCTACGAACCATGTGTGCATGGACTACGAGCCGGTGAGCGGCGGCGAGTACACCGCGGGTCAGCCTTATGTCAACGCGGTGCTCAATATGTTTCCGGCGGGCAAGGTCATGGGCGATGGGACCAATAACCTGGGTAATTTCATCGCCTGGGACGCCGGCACCGGTAAGATCAAATGGTCGATTCCGGAGCGCTTCTCGGTGTGGAGCGGCGCCCTGGCCACGGCGGGTGACGTGGTTTTCTACGGAACCCTGGACGGTTACATCAAATGCATCGATGCCAAGAGCGGTAAGGAGCTTTGGAAGTTCAAGACGCCCTCCGGCATCATCGGTAACCTAAACACCTGGACGCACAAGGATAAGCAGTATGTCGGCGTGCTCTCCGGCGTTGGTGGTTGGGCGGGTATCGGTATGGCCGCCGGTCTCATCGAGGATACCGAGGGTTTAGGCGCGGTAGGTGCCTATAAGGGATTGAATAGCTATACGCGTCTCGGCGGCGTGTTGAGTGTCTTCAGCTTGCCCTGAGATACAAACGCGATGTATTGAACCCCGGCAACTGGTGTTGCCGGGGGTTTTTTGGGGGTGGAGTCTATGCGCGGAACGGCTAAAATAATAGGTCTGGCATGCCTGGCGGTAACACTCGTTTCTTGTGGCGACGAATCGCCGGGGCTCTCGGAAGAGCAGCAGGTCAGGAACTCACTCGAGGCGGTTAACCGTATGCTGGCGAACCGGAAGGGACCGGACGATCCCGCGACTGAAGGCATGGAACACATGAAGGCCGAGCTTGAACGAAGGCTCGCCGAAGTGACGGCCAATCAGGCCGAACAACAGTAGTGGCAGCTCGTCCTATTCTCGGCTGCGAACCGGTGGAGGTTCCTCAAAGTGAATGATGCGGCGCGCGCTTCGGCGCTGTGGATCGCTATCGTCCGCGGGCGTTATCCTCGCGCCGTGTTCGACGCGCGCGGTGTCCGCCACCCGCGAGACTTTATGGATTTCCAGTAAGCCGGGGATACCGCTGCCTCGCTGAACTCGCTCGTTCGTGGGTTCATGATCCGTGAGGCGCGATGCCCGTGAGGCCGGGCCGGCGGGCTCGTGACCGGACGGATTGGCGAAGCGGTCGTTGAGGCTCTCGACGTAGCGGTCGGCGTCGCTGAGCACGCGGATAATGCCGCGCTGGGCCCGCCGCCCCCATCCCACGGGTGTCGTACGAAAAATCGAGCACATAAAGCGCGAGTTTCGCTTGAACGCGCGTATCAAGGAGTCTTTGATTTCTTGGATTAAGGCTTCTCGTCGCAGCGCTTTGATGACGGTCTTGGCGGCGAGATGGCGCAACGCAAAATGAGGGTAAATTAAAAGCGCGATCGCCACCGCGGCGCCGGCGAGCGGGAGGGGCTCGGGGAGATCATGCAACCACGCGGGAGAAAACAACCCATCGGCCCACCACCCGGCGGAAATACCCGACGCCAGGAGTACGCTGAATACAAATCCGTAGACGAGCGCGTCCAACAGCAAAACGCGCAGTTTCCATTTTCGTTTGATCGCGCTGATCCGCGGCACGAAATCCTCTTGGATGGCCTTAGCCGTCTTCTCCAGAACACCGATGATGCGGTAGCAACGCTCCACCTCGACCTGTTGCATCCGGCCTA
>JBOIDH010000184.1:0-5213 GCA_050740495.1 Gammaproteobacteria bacterium
TGTAATTATAACCGGGAATCGGGCCGGTGCGCTAAGCACTGGCCATCCGCGCGGCTATTCCACCAGCGCGCGCAAGCGGTAAATCTCTTCCAAGGCTCGCCGCGGGCTTAAGCCATCGGGTTCCAAGGCGCGCAGCACCGTGAGGGCTGGCGGTTCCGCGACCTCATCGAATAACTCCATCTGTGGCGCGGACGCTTGAGGCGTCTCCAACCGTCGCCGCTGTTCCAACCGCTGCAGCTTGTCCCGCGCACGGCTTACCACGGCGCCGGGAACTCCGGCCATCCGCGCCACCTGCAGTCCGTAGCTCTGATTTGCCGGGCCTTCTTGCACCGAGTGCAGAAAGACGAGCCGATCACCGTGTTCCATGGCATCAAAATGCACATTCGCCACCCCTTCCATTTCGACGGCCAACTCCGTTAACTCGAAATAGTGCGTCGCGAACAGCGTATAGGCACGTATTTGCCGCGCTAAGTGTTCGGCGGTCGCCCACGCGAGCGACAGACCGTCGAAGGTGCTGGTGCCCCGTCCGATCTCATCGATCAAGACCAAGCTCTGCGAGGTCGCGTTGTTGAGAATGTTAGCGGTTTCGGTCATTTCGACCATGAACGTGGAACGTCCACTCGCCAAATCATCCGCCGCGCCGATGCGCGTAAAGACGCGATCCAACGGACCAATTTTGGCCTTCGCGGCCGGTACGTAACTCCCGCTGTAGGCGAGGATCACGATCAGCGCCGTCTGCCGCATATAGGTCGATTTCCCGCCCATGTTCGGGCCGGTAATCATCAACATGCGCCGCTCATCGGCGAGGTGAAGATCATTGGGTACAAAAGGCGTCTCGTGGACCCGTTCGATCACCAGGTGCCGGCCGCCGTCGATTGACACCCCGCTGTCGCCGCAGAGCTCCGGGGCGTTCAGAGCGAGCGTCTCGGCTCGTTCGGCAAACGACGCGAATACATCGGCTTCGGCCACGGCGGCGCTCGCCGCCTGCAACAACGGCAGTTGTTGAATCAAGCGCGTAAGGATCTCTTGGTAAATCTCTTTCTCCCGGTCGAGCGTCCGCTGTCCCGCCCGGAGCGCCTCGGATTCGAGCGCGGCCAGTTCTGGCGTGATATACCTTTCCGCCGCCTTGAGCGTCTGCCTGCGCACGTAATCCGCCGGGATTTTCTGCTGATGAGCCTGGCCGATCTCGAGGTAATAGCCGTGCACGCGGTTGTAGCCGACCCGGAGATTCCCGATGCCGGTGCGTTCGCGCTCGCGGGCTTCGATCGCAACCAGCACCTGCCCGACGTCATCGCGCAAACGCCGCAATTCGTCGAGCTCGCGATCGTAACCCGTCGCGATGACACCGCCATCGTTTACATGGGCGGCGGGATCCTCCGCGATGGCCGCTTGGAGTAAGGTGCGCAGCTCGGGGAATCCCGCGATCGCTTGGGCGAGCGATTGCAGCCTGGGACTGTCGATCTCATCGAGCCGGTACCTCAGTTCGGGTAAGGCTTCGAGCGCGTTCCGGAGCTGAACGAGGTCCCGAGGACGCGCCGACCGAAGCGCGATGCGGGCCAGTATGCGTTCGATATCCCCAACCGCCCGCAGCGGCTGCCGCAATCCGTGCCAATGGGCATTCATCAGCAGGGCGCCGATCGCGTGATAACGCTGCCGGAGCGCGGCATGGTCGCGGATCGGGCGATTCAACCAACGCCGCAGCATGCGGCTGCCCATGGGCGTCACCGAGCTATCCATGATGCCGATGAGGCTGTGCTCCTTGGCTCCGAAAAGGCTCTGGTTCATTTCCAGATTGCGGCGCGTCGCGGCATCGAGGATCAGGCTCTCTTCCCGCCGTTCCACGCAGAGCTCACATAAATGCGGCAAGGCGGCGCGTTGGGTATCCAGCGCATATTGCAACAGGCCGCCTGCCGCCGCTACGGCGGCGTCCAGGTCTTCGCACCCGAACCCCGCCAGGTCTTGGACTCCAAATTGCTGAGCTAATGCGCGTTTGGCGTGCTCGGTGTCGAAATGCCAAGGCGGCCGCCGGCGCAGGCGTGGGTCCGCGGTAAACCACGGCACCAGATCGGACGCTTCGCTTAAGAGCAACTCGGCGGGCTGCAGCCGCTCGATCTCGCCACCAAGCGCCTCGCGCCCCGTGATTTCGAGGACGCTGAACCTGCCGCTGGCGAGGTCCAACGTGGCAAGGCCGATGCACTCCCCTTGCGCGTGCACCGCCGCCAGCAGGTTGTCGCGGCGTTCTTCGAGCAAGGCCTCCTCGGTCAGGGTTCCCGGGGTTACGATACGGGTGACCCTTCGTTCCATCGGCGCTTTGCCCGACTGCTCGCCCACTTGTTCGCAAATCGCGACTGAGTGTCCCATACGTACGAGCTTGGCCAAGTACGAATCCACCGCATGCACCGGCACGCCCGCCATCGGGATAGGCGCCCCGGCCGAGTTCCCGCGCGTGGTCAGAACAATATCCAGTAAGCCCGCCGCTTTCTCGGCGTCGTCATAAAATAGCTCGTAGAAATCGCCCATGCGGTAGAACAAAAGCATCTCCGGGAAGTCCTTCTTGATGCCGAGGAATTGCCTCATCATGGGCGTATGTTCGCCGCCGCGATCCGCGCTCGCCGCCATGCGGGTCAGTGTAGCGGATACGCCGTCCGTTGCAACGCAACGAGCCTAGTCGATACACTTAGAAACCCGTGACGCTTGCTAGCGAGCCGCGCATCGTTTTATCCGGAGATTTCAAACCCATGAGTCATGACACCCAGACGGAAACCCGAGGTTTCCAGGCCGAGGTCCGCCAGTTGCTGGACCTGATGATCCACTCGCTTTATAGCAACAAAGAGATATTTCTCCGCGAGCTCATCTCCAATGCGTCCGACGCGGCCGAGAGGCTGCGCTTCGAGGCGCTCGGCAACGCGGCTTTATTCGAAAGCGACACCGAGATCAAGATCGAAGTGGAGTATAGCGAGAACCTCAAGACGATCACGGTGCGTGACAACGGCATCGGGATGTCACGCCAAGAGGTGGTCGAAAACCTCGGGACCATCGCCAAGTCGGGCACCCAGGAATTTTTCAAGACCTTGACCGGCGACCGGCAGAAAGACTCACAGCTCATCGGCCAATTCGGGGTGGGATTTTACTCCGCGTTCATCGTCGCCGAGGAGGTCACCGTCACGACCCGGCGCGCGGGATTGGGCACTGAAGAGGGCGTGCGCTGGCAGTCCGACGGTAAAGGCGAGTACAGCGTGCATACGGTGCCGCGAAAACAGCGCGGCACCGAGGTGGTTCTGAAGCTGCGCGCAGGCGAGGAGGAATTCCTGAACGGCTACCGCCTGCGCAGCATCATCGGCAAGTATTCGGACCACATCACCTTACCGATCCTCATGCCCAAGGAAGGCAAGGACGCGAGCGGCTACGAACGGGTGAACGCGGCGACCGCGCTCTGGTCGCGGCCGAAGAGCGAGATCAGCGACGAAGAATACAACGAGTTTTATAAACACGTGGCGCATGACCATGAGGCCCCGCTCGCCCGCATCCACAGCAAGGTCGAGGGCAAGCTCGAATACACGCTGCTGCTCTTCCTCCCGCAGCGCGCGCCCTTCGATCTCTGGGACCCCGAACGCCGGCGCGGGGTAAAGCTTTTCGTGCGCCGGGTGTTTATCATGGATGACGCCACGCAGTTGATGCCGCGCTACCTGCGCTTCGTGCGCGGCGTCGTCGATTCCAACGATCTGCCGCTCAACATCTCGCGTGAGATCCTGCAGGACAATAAGATCATCGACGGGATGCGCGCGGGCGCCGTAAAAAAGGTCTTGGGGCTCTTGGAAGAGCTGGTGACCAAGGGCGAATACGGGGCCTTCTGGAAAACCTTCGGCCGGGTCCTCAAGGAAGGCTTGATCGAGGACGCCTCGAACCGGGATCGGCTGGCGAAGCTCGTCCGCTTCTCGAGCACCCATACCGACAGCTTGGAGCAAGAGATCTCGCTCGATGACTACGCGACCCGAATGAAGGAGGGGCAAACCGCGATCTATTACGTCGTCGCCGACGGTTTTGCCACCGCCAAGAACAGCCCGCATCTGGAGGTATTTCGCAAGAAAGGCATCGAGGTTCTGCTGCTGTCCGATCCGGTGGACGACTGGGCCGTGACCCAGTTAACCGAGTACAGCGGGAAACCTTTGAAATCGATCAGCAAGGGGGCGCTCGATCTCGGGCCACTGGAGGATAAGGAAGACAAGGCAGCGGCGGAAACCGAGGCCGGCGAGTATAAGGATCTCGTCGAGCGGATCCGCAAGAGCCTGGGGGAACGGGTCAAGGAGGTGCGCGTGACTCACCGCTTGACGACCTCACCGGCCTGCCTGGTCGCCGATGAGCACGAGCTTGGCGCCAACCTGGAACGCCTGCTCAAGGCCGCGGGCCAGGACGTGCCGGCGACCCCGCCCATCCTGGAGGTCAATCCCGAACACCCCATCGTGCGCCGCCTTCGGCGCGAACAAGAAGGGCCGCGATTCGAGGATTGGGCGCGCATCCTCTTCGACCAAGCCCTCCTGAGCGAGGGCGGACGGCTCGATGATCCGGCCGGTTTCGTCCACCGGCTCAACGAGATGTTTTTTATCATCAGCGGCGAGGCCGCGTGAATCACGCGCATGCCGTGCGCGAGCGCGCCCCCAATCTCGCCGAGGCGCGCAGCGCGCGTGAGTTGGTTTATTGGGCGGAAGCGCGCTTTCTCGGCGCCGGCTTATGTTTCGCCCACGGGACCACGAATGCACGCGAGGAAGCGGTACTGCTGGTCTTCCATGCGATCGGCCTGCCCTTCGATACCCCCGACGACAGGCTCGATCGCCGCCTGACCGAGGAAGAAAAGGCGCGAGTTGTCGGACTTCTGCGTCAACGCATACAGACGCGCAAACCCGCCGCGTATCTCCTCGGCGAGGCCTGGTTCGCGAGCTTGCCGTTTTATGTGAACGAACAGGTGCTGGTCCCGCGATCGCCGATCGCGGAGCTCATCGAATCTGGTTTCTCGCCTTGGGTGGGCGAGGTCCACCGCATCCTAGATATCGGCACCGGAAGCGGCTGCATCGCCATCGCTTGTGCGCTGGCATTCCCCGAGGCGCGGGTCGATGCCGTCGATCTTTGCCCACGGGCCTTGGAGATAGCGCGGCGTAATATCCTGCGCCATCAGGTTCAGGACCGGGTGCGGGTGCTGCAATCGGATATATTCGCCG
>JBOIDH010000185.1:0-5207 GCA_050740495.1 Gammaproteobacteria bacterium
GGATTTGCGGATCTTCCGACTGCGCGAAAACGGTGGGGCCGCCGAGTCTTGCTGGTAGTGGCCCAGCATACGGCTCGCACCAGTGTCGCGGTCTGCCGGTGATGCCGCGCCCCCTTCTCTCCCCTTGTCGCGCCGCCCTTCGCACGCTATATTTTTCTCGTCGGAACTTCATGCGCCCTCTCTATGCCCATGAACACTTACGTCGCACACAGCCGAGCCAACGCCATCGAGCGCATCAGTTTACGGGTTGAGGGCATGGTCGACCTCGACTACGATACGGGGTGGGAAGACGCCCTTGAGCTTGGGAGGCTGGGGCAAAAATGCGGCGTTCTCGTCCAATTCAGAAGCCTTGAGCACATTGCCGTCCGGTCCCCCGAAGCCCTACTACGTGGGCTTAAGGAAGCGAAAACCACCTTCAGACAGCGTCACCTATATTGCCTGTTCGATTTGGCAATGCTGACGGAAGCCGCCTTGGCGGAACTGGAAAGCCGTGCCATTCAGCACGGCGACTACATCTTAGCCGGCCACCTGCTGAAGGAGGCGACCGTCGTCTGGGACTGAGTCAGTCATCCGGCGGTGCCAGACTGCCCGGCAGGCATTGGCGGCGCTTTCCTGCCAGCCCGGCATCCCGTGTCACAAGGTCAGGCTTCGCCCTTGGCATTCGGATAGCGCTCCGCTAGCGTTTCCCCCATTCCAGAAAGCCGCCTACGCTTGCATAATTTTTGGCCGGTCGATCTTGCGAACAAATAAATATGGCCAGGCCACACCCTTGGTATTGCAAGCGACAGGGCAAAGCGGCAGTTGCCCTTCCCATCGCGTATGGTTTCAGAGATGGCGCCCTCCTCACGCTCCAGTTGAAGGCGCGCCTTGCGCTGGATGCCTTTCGCCGAGGCGACTCGACGCTGCACGACGTGGCCTCCATCGAGGCTGTATTGCTCGTCGGGCTTCTGCTGGGCACCGATAGGACATCGGCAGTCACCGACGCCATCGAACAGGCTCGGCGCGTGCTTCTCGAGGGCGGTTCCCTCATGCAGCAGGGGCCGGAAGTGTTCCCAACGGACGAGCAATTCGTGCAGCTCTCTCATGGATTGAGCTACTGCGAAGCGTTGCTGGAGGCGAGTACGCGTCGCCAGGTCTGGGACGCGCTCGCCAAGGCGCGCCACTCGGCCACGCGCAAGGAGGTGGCAGTGGGCTGAACAGTATCCGCACGTAAGGGCCAAAGTGTCGGCGGCCAGAGCATTCTTCATCGATGCGCAGGCGCGGCCATCCGGAACGCCAGGTTCCTTGCGCCGCAAGTGAGGGACACATCAGTCGATTTGGCGCCACGTGCCACGGCTCCTGGCGCCAAATCGACGAAGGAGTTTATTCGAGAGTTCTATTTCTTCTGGCATCGAATCCACCGTGGCAAGCGGAGCATCCTCTCCCGCGAAGGAGCGGCACTCGTCTGCCGTGACGAGTACCGCCTTCGTGCAACCCTCAGCGCAAGCGCGCGTTAGCACGGCGCCGACGAGGTGCGTAGCAATCTGGTGGTCGTGGTACTCGCGAAGAATGGCCACCGACCGCACCACAACGGTCTGGTCGTGCCGCTCGGCGCAGGCGCAACCGACGACCTCTTCGTCCAGCACCGCGATATGGAAGCAGCGCGGTGACAGGTCAACGTGGTCGCTGGGCAACCCACAACTGTCGAGCACCTGCGAAATAGCTCGCCAGTCGGCCCCCTCCGCCGCACGAAATTGCAGGTTTCTTGTCAAGATATCGCCTCTCCTCTTGCGCGGGCGGAAAGCCGAAAAGAAGATTGGGACCGCAGTGCTTCTCACCGTACCGCATTGGTACAGACGCATCCATCCATCATCAGGAGGAGGAGAACGCTAGCTCGTCCGGAATTGTTTGGCGCAGGTAGCTCTGAATGCCCATGGCACATGGCTCCCTCCACACACGCCACAATCCAGGATGGCAGGTAGGCTCTCTCCGTCTTTCCCCGCGGCCGCCCGGCGCCCCCCGGCCGGCCGCATCCCGATCGATGGCGCGATCTCACTGCAGGTGTTGACCGCCGTTGATGGCAAGGTTCGCCCCGGTCATGAAGCTCGCCTCGCGCGAGCACAGGTACAGCACGAGCGCGGCCACCTCCTCCGGTTGCCCGAGGCGACCCACCGGGATTTGCGGAATGATCTTGGTGTCCAGAATCTCCTGCGGCACCGCCGTGACCATCTTGGTGGCAATATATCCGGGCGAGATGGTGTTGACCGTCACGCCCCGCTTCGCCACTTCGAGCGCCAGCGACTTGGTGAAGCCATGCATGCCGGCCTTGGCGGCGGCGTAGTTGGTCTGGCCGAACCCGCCTTTGGAGCCAATAATGGACGAGATATTGATGATGCGCCCCCACCCGCGCTCGAGCATGCCGTCGCACACCGGCTTGGTCATATTGAACACCGAGTCGAGATTGGTGCGGATGACCGCATCCCAGTTGACCTGATCCAGCTTCTTGAAGCTCGCGTCGCGCGTAATACCGGCATTGTTGACCAGGATGTCGACCGGACCGACCTCGGCCTGAATCTTTCCTACACACGCCTGGCACGAATCATAGTTGGCGACGTCGACCGCGTAGGCCGCAAACGTGCGCCCCTGCGCCGCCAGGCGCTCCAGCCAGTCTGCGACGCCCGCATTGTTCGGCGAATGGGTGACCGCCACCGTGTAGCCCGCATCATGGAGCTTGATGCTGATGGCTTCGCCCAGTCCGCCCATGCCTCCCGTGACGACTGCGATCTGTTTGGTCATGATTACACTCTCCTCCTCAGGATTTCCCATGGCCGCTCCTGCTCGATAATAAGCCGCCCACCACCGTGCGCCAGGCGCAGTCGGCAGGGGTCGGGCGAGCGGTCCGAAGACAACCTACTCGTTCGGCGGCGTCGCCTTGGCGAAGCTGCCGCTGACATCGCGCACTATCGCTTGGCGGCTCGCGCGGCCTGGGCGGTTGCTTGCTGCGCAGCGTTCGATGCCGCGGTGGCGGCAACGTTCAGATTGCTCTCGGCAACCTCAACTGCTTGCGTGGCGGTTTGCTGCATCGTTTCGAACAGGCTGGTGGTGGCGGCCAGCGCCGATTTCCAGGCGGCCATGGCGGCCTCTGAACCGGTCGGCGCGCCCTTCGTGGCGCCGTCGATAAAGTCCTGCATCATGCGTTTGTTCGCTTCGTACTGGGCTTCGGCAACCTTCGCGAAGTCGGCGCGCGTCGCTGCGGCGATCTCGGACAGTTGGCGGCCGTACGCCTGCGCCTTTTCGGCCGCCGGCGGCAACAGGCTGGCTTGCAGCGCCAACAGTTCCCCCGGATCCTTGGCGGCGAATGCTTTCCGCGTGTTCTCCTGGACTTCTGCCAACGTCGATTTCATCGTCTGTAAGTTCAGTTCGGCCACCTTCTGGAGACCGTCGAGCGTTTTGCCCGTTAGGCCGGCCAGGATGTCGAAGCCGGCGGCTTGCGCCGCCGCAAACTGTTCGGGAGGTGACATAGGCATGATGAAGCTCCTGAAAATGGACCCCTTGCGTCTTCGCGGCATCGCGCCGATCGAGCGATGCAACAGGGTCGTTGGGAATCAATGAACGTGGCTTGGCTCCGGGCGAGACAAGCTCACGCGGTATAAGCGCGTGCGCCTGCCGCCCGCGCTGGAGAGCCGACGCAGACAGCCCTGCCGACCGCGCTGCGGCCAGCGGGATTGCCAGAAGCAGGGAAGTTGTACGATGCGGGCGGGCCGCGCCTTAGTGGCCCCGCCCGACGGCTTGCAGAATGGAATGTCCGCGATGGGTGATGCGGGGGCACGCCGGCCCGGAAGGACGTTTTTCCAGCGCGACGAGCTCGCGCTCCAGCAGAGTGTCGAGATCCGCAGTGTCCAGCTCCAGCGGCTCCTGAGCATCCTTAACCAGGATGAGCGTGGCGATTTCATGATGACTCAGCATGTGCGTCTCCTGCATTTTTTATACGTTTGCTGGGTATGTGGAACGACAGCCGCTGCGCCGGCCCCGTAGCTCGCGCGGCGGCTACCGCGACCTCGGGGGGCGAGGTCTCAGTACCGAGGTCACGGGATGGAGCGAGCGCCCATCCCGTGCCTTGGAGGAGCCATCGTACGGGCGCCGAATCAGAATTCTCAATATATGCCATGTAACAAATTGTGTAATGTTTTTTTCAACGCACCTCACGTCGCCTGCTTGCGCTCGCTCGCCGGACGCGGCAACCGCGCAGGGTAAACGCCGAGCGGGCATCCGCGTGGGATTGTTTTAAAGACTTGGGGCACCATCGCCGCCGTGCGGACCGGCGCTGCGTAGGCTCTGGTCCATACATGCACCAGAGCCAGAATGACTACGATCACCAACCCTCCGCCCTCACACCGCGGGATGCCCGCTCAGGCAATGACGAACACCCGGTGGTCCCCCGTTTTTGCAGGGCGCTCCCCTTTGCGCGGCGTGCGGTTCGCCCACGGCATCGGCTAGCGGAACACCAGAACTGGGATTCTGCAATGGGTCAGGACTTTCTGGGTTTCGCTGCCGATCAGCAGGCCCTGCAAGCCGGCTCGGCCATGCGATGCCATGACAATGAGGTCACAGTTTCGTTCCTCCCCGGCCCGGATGATCGCCTCATAGGGGTGATCGTGAGTGACGCAGATCGTCTCGCAGGCCACCGCCACTTCCGGCGCCGCCTGTGCAACCAGCGCCAGGCATTGCTCCGCATGCCGTTCAGCAAGCTGTGCGTAGCGCTCCCGACTATCCTCCAGCATGTCAACCCGACGCGTGAGGACATGGAATTCCGGAATGACATGCAATCCGTGGTCCTCGCCTCGAATGCCTTGGCTAGCGTCACGGCCATACGAACGGCGGCTTCGGAGAACGCCGATCCATCGGTGGGCACCAAGAGATGCTTGAACATATTTGCCTCCTCATGGCCGGGGCAATCTGCATCGACCCCCTAGATGGTATGTCAATCGCTCCTGACGTGGTGTGACGCGTTCCCCGATTCCCCGTAACGGAGCGCGACGCGTTGATCAGAGGAACCGGGCGGCTCGCCCTGGTCCGCCGTGGCGTAGGGGCACCGATCCGGAACGCGTCACGCAATAGGGATCTGCCGCCCTGCCGAAGCCCTCGCGCAGCGCCGATCGCTGGTCGCGGAGGGCGTCGACGGCGGCGACTCGCTGTGCCACGTCATAAACCCTATCGCATCCGCGCGC
>JBOIDH010000186.1:0-5200 GCA_050740495.1 Gammaproteobacteria bacterium
AGGCGTACCCTCCGGGATCGGGTCCATCACGCCGATGACGCCCGCCTGCAGCGGAATCGTGATCGGATAGGCGGCATTAGCCCCACTGTAGCCGAACCAGGTGATCGCGATCGTGGCCACCATGAACGCCAAACCTACCTTGACGTCGGTGGGCGAGACGATGCTCTCATCCCCGGCCTTCCTTGCCAAATACCGCGGAAGGAATACGGGTTTGGCCGCCCAGTAGCCGATCCACGCGAGGCCGAAAAAATACCAGAAGAAGCTCCATCCCCAGATGCCTGCGGTACCCACCTTCTCAATGTCTTCGGTATTGCCGGTGAGCGTGGTGACAACGTGTTTATAGTCCGCCATGGAACCATCGATCTGCACCCACTTGCCGGGACCGATGATCGGGCCCGCAGCCTCCACGTTCATCATTGTATGGACGTGCCAACGGCCGGGACGGCGCGCTTGCATTATCACCTTGAACGTATAGCTCTTGCCGAGCTCCAGGTTGACTGAACGCGGTACGAACTGCCCGCCGATATACGACTCGACGCGCGTCAATACCGGCCCCGGAATACCGATGTTCAGGAACGCCGGTGAAAATTGCGGGTTGGCCGTGGTTTCCGGCCAGTTCTTGAACACATGTAACTTACCGGACACGGACATCTTGTCGTTCACACGGAGCTTGTCCGTCGACCAATTGAGATCATACCAATGGATGGTCCTCATCCGCAGGAACGCTTGCTGCGACTTTTCGCCATGCGCCGACGCTGCCGGTGCATAGAGACCCGTCGCGGCCACGGCTACGGCTAGACCCGCCGCGGCCCAGGTTCTTATCGCTGATTTACTCATGTTATTGCCTCGTCTGTCTTTTAATTTATGACGTTTTTCCGTGCTTCTTCGATCCGCCTAATATTGATCTATGAACCTGGTCGTGGAGTACCAGCGGCCGAAGAAATGCCAGATAAAGTAGATGAGTATACAAATGAACCCCGAGAAGAATGCCGAGACCGGCACCACGTCCTTCCCGAAGGTTCTCAGCGTCCCTTTCTCGACGAAGCGGATGTACTCCGGCGTACCCGTGCGGACATACTGATAGCCTTGTATGTCGGCAATCGTCATGACCATGCCATTATACTCGACCGGCTGATGTAAGATGGCCAGCATCGACCAGTTGCCCGGGTAGAAGATGAGACCGAAGCTTAGGCCGCCGATGACGGCGGTGATCAAGAAACTCTTCGACCACAGCAATATGACGTCCATGATGATCGCCCCTGGCACCAGCGTGGCCGCCCAGACGAAGTTGATCGGGAAATAGGTCCAACCCCAGAAGTTGAAGTACCTATTGACCCACTCGCCGAAGAGCAGTCCCAGGATGGTGAAGGTCGCGCCCATGGGCAGGCGCAGCTTGTCCCACATCCAATACTGGACCGCCGCAGGGAAGGTGATGCACATGATTGGCGTCACGGTCACCCACAGACGGCGATCCTTCCAGTCGGTCCAGAAATCCCAGTCGCCCATGGTAAGCATGGCATGGACGTGGAATCCGCCGCAGAACACCAGGAAGGAGAAGACAAGGATCAACCAATCCGCTGTCCTCGAGGCCTGGATGATCTCGGCCTTGCTAAATACAGTTGGTGAGAGAGAACTCATTATGTTTGCCTCCTCGTTTTGGAATTATTTTACACTTACAACTCGAAAAGCCTGGCTAGCCACTGTTCCCACCGCTTGGTTTAGAACCGGGCCGCTGCTCAGGGATCTCGTCGAGATCCCCTCCGCAACGGCCCATTCGCGCTACTCAGCTTTTCTTGTTGTTTTTTTTATACGGCGATGATTAGCCGCCCTTAAGCACCCTTAAGTGCCGGTGCCGCCAGCTCGCCCACGCGTTCGAAGATCTGTGACAACAGACCGCACAAGCCAAGCGCCATCCAGCCGAAGAACACGAAGCCATAGTGCAACGGGGCTACGAATAGTTCTTCCATCCACCAGAAGGTGTGACCCCACTCGTTGAGCCCGATGTTCGGGAGGATCATGAAGGGCCCGACCACTACGACCAGGTAGGGCAAGGACACACCCTTCGCGAACATCGGTATCCTCGTGCGAGCATACATGAAGGCGCCCCAACCCGTGATGATGTAGATCGGGTAGCTCATGTAGAACTCGATGATATGGCTGGGGGTGAAATCCGTGTCACGAATCACCGTTTGATGCCAGGTCCCATCCTGCTCGGTATAGAAGCTGGCGCCCCAGTAAATCGCCATGCCGTACGCCAGCAACCATACGAAGTGATGGAAGTGCCGGGTCATCTCCTCGCGTGGAGTTACCGAGTCCATATCCCGGGTACGGCTCTTCCACAGATAGGCACCGATATAGGAGAATAATAAGATCTCCAGGACAAATTCCGTGTACAACCAAGTCATCCAATAGGTCTTGAACTCGGGCGCGAAAGCATCGAGCCCCGCCGACCACCCGTAAACCTCTTCATACCAGCGTACAAACAGATTAAAGAAGGTGAATCCGGCGACCGTCAGCCACAGATTCCTCTGATTGAGGAAACTTGGCGTTTCCGCCGCTACTGCTCTTGATATAGCACTAGATGATGCTGCCATTTTATTGCCTCCTACTTTTTGGTTTATCAACCACTCCAACCCGGCGCTGCTCCGGGTGTGAAGTTCTTCTCTCGGCTTTGTAATTGTCCCGCTCTGCCTCGACGCGGAGATATACAAGACGCCGAAGATTTAATAATTCTATCAAGCCACGCAAGTATGTCAAGCGAGCCGCACGCATACTTCCACACGGTCGAACCACACGCGTTTGCTTAGTCTGTTTTCCTGCCGGGGAAGGACATTATAAAGGCTAAAGCGTAATGTATTAACGACTTGGAAAATTCTAGAAATCAGATCGCTCAATGTATAATGTGGTAACGGGCTCGCAAGCCTTTTCCGGGACGGGAAAAATAAACAAAATTTAATCTTGTCCGTAATCACGCGGGCGCAGCGGCTCAGGCCGTGGCGATATAGTCCCGGAGCGCGCTCGCCTCGGCTTCGATTTCTTCCATGCGGCCTTTCACGGCGTCACCCACGCTTACAATCCCGCACAGCCGCCCGTCCTTATCGATGACCGGGAGGTGCCGGACACGGCGGTCCGTCATCATTGCCATGACCTTGAGCAGGGAGTCTTGAAGGCCGCAGGTCACGACGTCAATGTGCATCAATGCGTCGATTGGCATATGCAGCACTTCCGCACCGTGCGTGGAAAGCCCGTGCACGATATCGCGCTCGGAGAGCACCGCCCGCGGGCGTTGTTGGGGATCGCAGACGACAATCGCGCCGATACGCTCCCGCATCAGCAGCTTGGCGGCATCCGCGATTGTCTCATCCGCGCCGACCGTGACGACGCGCGCGCCCTTGGTGCGAAGAATATCTTCTACTTTCATAAGCTACCTCGCTCGGCACCCAGCGTGCCCATCTGGTGTTGCTTTGCACAAATCGGCTGCGATTTCCGGTCAAGAATATCGCGGCAAACGATTATAAACCGCCGGACGGGCACGGCGGCGAGCAAGAAGCGATTACGCTTGTATAAACCCGCTCGAAATCCTCGACCACACGCTCGGAATCGTAGGTCCGCATCGATTCGCGCGCGTATTCACCCATTCTCTCGCGCCGTCCGGCGTCTAACAGCAACGTGCCCATGCCCGCGGCCAGCGCGCGCGGATTGGCGGGCTCTACGATGAACCCATTGCCGCCCTGCCGCACGATCTCCGGTACCCCGCCGGCGTTCACGCCGACAGCCGGCAGGCCCAAGGCCATCGCTTCCAGAAACACCAGCGGCTGCACCTCGGTGGTGGATGCGGAAGCAAAGACATCAGCGGCGGCGATGTGGTCCACGAGGTCCTGCCCGGTCAATATTCCCGCCCAGATCACATGGTCCGTTAACCCCAAATCGCGGCCCAGGGCCTCTAAGCGGGAGCGGTCCTGACCGTCCCCGATCACCAAAAGGTGGGCATCCACGCCGTTTTGCCTCAGGTGACTAAAGGCCTCAAGTAAAACATCCACGCTTTTTTGCCGCACCAGCCGCCCGACGTGAACGGCCGTTGGCCCGGTCATGCCGAAACGGCGCTTAAGCTCCGGCTTCGATGCGCTCCCTGAAAAGCACTTTAGACTAATCGGGTTCGAGACCACGTGCACCGGCCGCCGCATTTTGTAGCCGAGAAGCTCCTGCTTTAAGGCTTCGGCGGGCGTGATGACGGCGTTGCAGCGGTTGTAATAGAAAGCTAGATAACGCCGGGTGAGATCCTTTGCAAGCGCGAAATCGAGACCGAAGTTATTAAGATACTCGGCGAGAAACCCATGATGGGACCCGACGAGCGGGCATTTCAATAGCTTCGCAACCCACACCGCCTCCACGCCCATCGTAAAGATCGTATGTAGATGAATAACATCCGCTTGGAAACGGCGCACGCCGTTCAGCGGCCCCACCAGCGAGGGCAGGCGCGCCTGAATATGCGGGAACCCCGGAAGGGCCACGGAGGGAAAGGGGTGAACCGGTATGCGCGCATCGAGATCGGACATTGCGTGACCATTCGCGAGCTTACTCACGTCCATCGTAAAGACCGCCACGGCATGGCCGCGTTCCACCAGCTGGTTGGCGGTGGTGACGATCGATCGGACCACCCCGTTGATCTGGGGCAGAAACGTGTCGGTAAAAATCGCGATGCGCATCGTGTTTTCGAGTCCAGGATCAGCGCACGACTTGCGGACACGTCAAGCGGATCCCGATTCTAGCTGTTGGTTCAGGTTCTGGCACGAGCGGTACAAAGTGAACACCTCGGGCGCCGCGGAAAAGGAGGCGATCACCTGCTCGAAGGGACACCCCGGAGCCAGTAACTGCGGCAACTCTTGCGACAGCTCCAAGACATGCATGCCGTGTTTTCTCGCCGCCACCAGATAATATAGATAATGCACGGCGCGGATGGCGAGCTTGGGGTCTTGCAAGGCGTCGAGGATGGGGGTCAGGAAAGCGAGCTGCAACGAACGTGAGCGCGTGTCCACGAGCCATTGATCGCCTTGCCGGGAACACACCATCGGTAGGGCTTTGATGGTCTCGGCGTCGCTGAAACCGATCTCGGGCCACGGCGTCTCCGGAGCGGGCATGCCGAATAATCCGGCGAACGCCTTTTGATAGCACCATGCGAGGCTGGATGCCACCGCATCGT
>JBOIDH010000187.1:0-5169 GCA_050740495.1 Gammaproteobacteria bacterium
CCGGGCCGGCTCACGCCAGCGGCCCAACGAGCACTGGAGGCAAGCGCAGTCCGCCGGGAGTTAGCCTGTTGTGACATTACCCTCTGGGAAATCGCCATGCTGATCGCCAAGAAGCGTCTTCATCCAGGAACGAATGCCATCCAGTTTATCGAAGACCTGTTACTCGCCCGGTATGTGAAGATTCTGCCCATCACCGCTAAGATTGCTGTGTTATCACAGACCCACCCGGCCCTCAGGCACGGCGATCCCGCCGATCGTTTGATCGCTGCCACGACTCTTCATTACAACGCGAGCCTCATCACCAGCGACACGCGCCTACGTAAGATCGACAATCTTTCCACCATTTGGTAGGGAGATTTCCGTCGGGTTACGCGGTGCTCACCCGAGCTACGTTCTATGACCTCCAATGTCGGGTGGGTGGCGGCTCTTGTGTGGGGATGGTTTGCGATGGAGGAAATTCCGGCATTGCCTGCCCGATATTCAAGGTATACTCTGAGGAATATGATCGACCGAAAGACGGACATCCAACGGGTGCGAACCGCGCTGAAGCGCAGCCGCATCGTAGCGCTGCTGGGCGCCCGCCAGTGCGGGAAAACCACATTAGCGAGACTCCTGGTCCGGCCGGACTCGCTGAACTACTTCGACCTCGAAGATCCCCAGAGCCTCGCCCGTCTCGACGAGCCAGCTACCGCTTTACGTCCGCTCAAAGGCCTGGTCGTCATCGATGAAATCCAGCGCCGGCCTGACCTGTTTCCTCTGCTGCGCGTTCTGGCCGATCGCCAGCCGCTGCCCGCACGTCTTCTAATCCTTGGCAGCGCTTCGCCCGAACTGCTCCGCCAGTCTTCTGAGACTCTAGCTGGGCGCCTGGAGACGGTTCACCTGGAGGGCTTCCGCCTGGCCGATCTCGGCGCCGCGAGCCAGGGACGCCACTGGCTGCGTGGGGGGTTCCCGCTTTCGTTCACAGCGCGCACCGAGGCCAACTCCCTTGCGTGGCGGCGGCAATTCCTTCAGAGCTTTCTGGAGCGCGACCTGCCGCAACTCGGTATTCAGGTTCCGGCGCCGGCTCTCCGGCGCTTCTGGAACATGGCCGCCCACTACCACGGCCAGATTTGGAACGCCGCCGAACTGGCCCGCGCGCTTGGCGTCAGCGAGTCGACCGTGCGCCGCTACCTTGACCTGATGACTGGCGTGTTCATGATGCGGCAACTTCCGCCGTGGTTCGAGAACCTCGGCAAGCGGCAGGTCAAGGCCCCCAAAGTCTATGTGCGAGACAGCGGCCTGCTTCACGCACTGCTGGGCGTCGCCAATCAGCGTGACCTCGAACACCATCCCAAGGTGGGCGCTTCGTGGGAGGGTTATGCCGTCGAAGAAGTGCTCAAGGCATTGCGCCCGGACGCAGCGTACTACTGGGCCACTCACGGCGGAGCCGAGATTGATCTTGTGCTCTTCAAGGGCGGGCGGCGAATTGGCGTCGAATGCAAACGCGCGGACGCGCCCAGGCTCACGCCTTCCATGCGCATAGCTTTGGCGGACCTCAAGCTGGATCAACTCTTGGTGGCGTATCCCGGTGAGCGCCGCTATCCGCTCATCAAGCGGATGGAAGCGGTGCCGCTGGCGGAACTGGTGGGCGCTGGGGAGAAATGATCCTGCACCGGTATAAGGGTTCAATCTTGGCGCGCCGAATCTTCGCTCGTTGCGCCCAGTTTCAGCACCAGATAGCGCTTATTGGTAAAAACGACCTCGCCTTGCAGTCGCCGTGCATCGAAGGGCTGCTTGAACACGGCGTAGTCGATCTCAAATTCCCTCGCCAGCGAAGCCAAACGCGATTGATCCATGCGTTGATAACCGGCGTCGGCTTCACTCGGCTTCCTCACCTTGGGATCGCCGCTCATACGCCCCAGGCGGCGATACCATTCTTTAAGCTCGGAGGGCTTGATGGGGGTGGCCTTCCAGTCCACGACCACCGCCCGGGCGGCATGCAGCCGAAAGGTCCTTAAGTTCGGTGGGATGAGGAATTGTGCATCCTGGGAGGTAGATTGCGCCCATTGAAAGAGCTCCTGCTTGGGCGCCGCAAGTCCGTGCAGGACATTGGACTCTTTGTAGGCGGGGGCCGCCGAGAAGGCGAGTCCCACAACTACCAGCCCAAGCGGAACCAACGACGGCGGAATCATGGTGAGATAGCGCCGGGTCTTAGTGCGCGCAAGCAACACATAAGCAAACAAGGTAAGAATAACGACGACGAAATAGGTAGCATTGACCTGTAGGAGACCGATCTCGGTTGGCTGTACCTTCGAGCCATGGTGGATGAGAAGGAGCCCGCCTCCGGCGGCCGCCAAGACCCACTGCCAGTTAAAACCCTTGGCGGTCTCGCGTTCCGCGCTCGCGCTGAAATAAGGTGCGATCCGAGTGATGATTATGAGCTGGGCCAGCAAGACCGAAAACGGTGCCATGCGCCAGAAGAATAGCTGTGAAACAAAGGGGACATAGATCACCGTGGTCAGTACCGTGGCGGTCATGACGAGGCCAAGAAACACCGCATAGACCTTCGCCAGCCGGGAGGAGATCCGCGCTTCGGAGGAATTCAGGTCGAGACAACTCATCGCCAGCAAGTGCCATCCCGAGAAGGGAATAAAGTCCGCGAGATACGTCCGCGGGACATAGTGAAACGGCGAGCGTATGAACTGAAATATATAGCGCGCTTTTCCCCCCAGGGGATCGGTCGCCATGGCATAGAGCATCGGAAACTCGAAGAGCAAGACGGCGACGCTCGGCCCCAACTGTAGACATAGGCGGCGCGCGATGTCCGCGCGCCCGAGAACTAGATGAACAAGACCGAAGAAAGCGAAGTCCAGCAGCAAAAAATTAGTATGAAAAAAACCGCCTATCGCCACCAGCACGCCGGACCAGAGGTAGCGTTCCTCGAGCAGCAATAGTAGCCCGATCACGACCGCCGAGGCCGCGACCGAGGAGGGTTCGAGAACCGAGGTCAGGATGTGGCTGGTTGCTACGCTGCGGGTCTTCTCCAAAAGCACAAAGCACATGAGGAGCAGGATCGCGACTAGAGCATCGCGCCGATAATGGCGATTTAGGTAGCCATAAATCGCCAGCATCAGCCCGGCCACCAGCGCCACATTCGCACCGGCGACCGTCCAGGGCGCCGGACCCAAGGACGCCAAAAGCTCGATCAACAGTGCGAAATTTTGATGATACGCCGTGGTCTGCGCGGCGAGCCAGTCATAGCGCAGGAACTCCGGATCGATTGCCCGGAGCGGATACAGAAGATAGGTGTTGTGGTTCAAGAGTCCATAGCACAAACCAAAGGTCAACCCCACCGCCACCGCGAGCAGTAGAACCAGCCCATGCCGATACGCGGCCCCTTCACGCCCCGCCATTTAGAATACCCAGTGCTTCAGCGATAAATAATTCAGGACGGTGATGAACGCCATCACGGTGATCCACGTCGGGCCTGCCGGCCAGCTCCACATATCCACGGTAACGGTCATCAATGCGCTGCTGGCCATGAGCAACAGGCCTTGCACGAACGTGAAGCGCAACGCCTGCCTGAGGACCCGGCCTTCGGCACCGAAGGTCCAGCCGCGATTCCAGTAGAAGCTCCATAGTGATCCCAGTCCATAACTCGCCATCTGCGCAACCCCGGCGCGGTAGGCATAACCGCCCAATAGCGAGAGGGCGAGAACGAAGGCGGCGTAGCTGAGCGCCGTGTTCGTGATGCCAACCGCGATAAAACGCGCGACCGGTGAGTTCCAGAGGCGCACCCCCATGGAGTCCTCGATCACGCCGGTGGCAGATTGACGCTGTCGCGGATGATCGCCGTCGGCCGGTTCTGCAAGCTTTGGTGGATCCAGGCAAGATAACTGCCGATGATTCCGAGGATGATAAACAGCACCCCGAACAAGAACGACAGGATCCCCACGGTGGAGGCCCAGCCCGAAACCGTCTCCCCTCGAAAGTACCGCGCCAGCACGTAAGCAATCTCGACAAAGGCCAAGAGGCTGGTGGCGATCCCGAGCCAAATCCCGATGCGTAGCGGCTTGGTTGAAAACGATATGATGGCGTCGCCGGCGAAGCCGAGCATTTTTCGCAGCGTGTATTTGCTCGACCCGTGTAAACGCCGCTCGGACTGGAAGGGCACTACCGTCGCAGGCAACCCCAGCCACTGGACCGCACCCCGCAAGAAAAGCTCCGCGGCTTTGAGATTCACCAAGGCATCGACCGCGGTGCGGTCGAGAAGCCGGAAGTCGGAGTTACCTTCGGCCATCGGCACCTCGGCGAGGATCGAGAACAACTTATAGAAGTACCTTGAAGTGAATCGCTTGAAGCGACCGGCGACCTCGTCATCGCGCCGCTGGGTGTTCACCACCTTGTAACCCTGCCGCCAAGCTTCATAGAGCGAAGGGATAAGCTCTGGGGGATGTTGTAGATCGCCGTCCATGCTGACCACGGCCTGGCCGCGCGCAAGCTGGAGTCCCGCCAGCAGAGCGCGCTGGTGCCCGAAATTCCGCGATAGCGATACGCCGATGACGGCGGGCATAGCGGCTGCGAGCCGGGTGATTCGCTCCCAGGTCGCGTCACGGCTGCCATCATCGACGAGGACAATTTCATAGGTAACGCCGATCCCCTCCAGCACGGCAACGAGCTCCCGCACCAGAGGTTGGACGCTGCCTTCCTCGTTGCACATGGGGACCACGACCGAAAGCGCGGGCCGCGCCTGAGCCCCGGCCCCAACCTCTACTGCCGGCAGCGTCAAGGCGCTAAACGCGTGGACCGGAAACGGCGGCTAAGTATTGCGTATGCGAGGATAACCCCGCCGCCGATCGGAAAGCCTTGCCAGGTGGCCGCGCAGAGGCTGTGGATCATTATTTCAGAAATCCCTCATTTCGTTACCGATTGGGCCTACGAGCGTGCCGCGTAGATGCGCTACGCTGGGTAACTTGTAACACACTACGTGACGGTAACAACCACCCGCAACGCGGTCGCGAGCTCAGAATCGGTGGCCGACAGCTCCAGTTCGTACCTGCCGGGCACGGTGAAGGTCGCCTTCGTCCGGGGCTGCGCGGGGTCTGAAAAGGTAACGCTCCCCGGCCCCTTGAGCATTTTCCATCCCACGACCAGGTTCCCGCCACGCGGCAGGCCTTCGTCGGCGACGCT
>JBOIDH010000188.1:0-5163 GCA_050740495.1 Gammaproteobacteria bacterium
AAAGTCGGCGACGTGGTCCCGTTGCGGGGTACGATTTATCCTGGGGAGTGGCGGTTTGTGCTGTGTGGGATCTATACCGGCGCCGAGCCGAAAATCGACGAGACGAACCTGTTCTTCCATTGGAACTATCTCAATGAGGAACAGAAGAAGCAGCCCGGCGGACGCCAGGACCACGTCGGCATCTACGTCATCGGCTTGCAGCGCGCGGCTGAGGCGGCCCGGGTGTCCCGGGACATCGATGCGCTTTTCAAGAACTCGATGGCGGAGACGCTGACCGAGACCGAGAAGGCCTTTCAACTCGGGTTCGTCGCCATGACGGAGGCGATCTTGGTGGTGGTTCGAATAGTGTCGCTCTGTGTGATCGCCATCATCCTCGCCGTGGCGGCGAACACGATGACGATGGCCGTGCGGGAACGGAGGCGCGAGTACGCCACATTGCAGGCTCTGGGTTTCGGTTCCAGGCACGTGCTTGGGTTGATCGTGGGCGAATCCTTATTCCTGTCCTGCTCGGGGGGCCTGCTCGGGATCGCCCTGACCTTCCCGGTCGCGGAGGCTTTCGCCGCGCGCGTCGGGACCCTGTTTCCGATTTTCACCGTATCCGCCACGACCATTGCGTTGGCGTTCGGGGCGGCCGGGCTGGTCGGGCTGGCGGCCGGGTTGTTCGCGGCCTTGGGTGCCAAGGAGTCCATCGCCTCGGCGCTGCGAGACGCCCCCTAGTCCTCCTGTGTCACAAGTCGATCAAGGGATGCCATGGGAGGCGGAATCGGGCGAAAAAGCGGAGTTTACACGGGAGTAAATGAGCATTCTGAGGCCGATTCCGACGAAGCAGAGCGCCCTTCAGCGGGTTGTGACACCGTAGGACCAGTGGCCGTTCCGTTCTATTATATTCATCGCAATCTCCGGGCGCGCCGGGTAACAACACTCTTGACCATCGGGGGGATGGCCTTGGTGGTGTTTGTCTTCGCGACCATGCGTATGCTTGCCGAAGGAATCAAGCAAACCTTGGTGGATACCGGCCGTGGCGACAATGTCATGGTCATTCGCCGTTCGGCGGAAACGGAAGTGCAAAGCAGCGTGGATCGCGAGCAGGCGGCGATCGTCGAGAGTCTACCGCACATTGCGCAGGGGGCGGGGGGGGAGCGCTTCGCTTCGAAGGAAACCTTGGTCCTCCTCGTGCTCGCGAAGCGCGGGAGCGGGAAGCCTTCGAATGTCACGATTCGTGGGCTATCAACGCCGGGCATACGGCTGCGGCCGCAGGTTCGCGTGGTTCAAGGCCGAATGTTCCGGCCGGGAACGTCCGAAATCATCGCCGGCGTCAAGATCGCCCAGGGCTTTGCCGGGACCAGCCTCGGGGAACGCATCCGATTGGGCGGCCGGGAATGGACCGTGGTTGGGATCTTCGATGCGGGGAACAGTGGCTTCGGCTCGGAGATCTGGGGCGATGTCGATCAGTTGATGCAGGCGTTTCGCCGCAACGCATACTCCTCGGTGATTTTCCGGCTGGCCGACCGGCAGTCCTTCGAATCCGTACAGCTAAAGATCAATAAGGACCCCCGCTTGACGCTCGAAGCCAAGCGGGAGATCGAGTTCTATGCCGAGCAGTCGGAGGTGATGTCGAATTTTTTGAGTATATTGGGGACCACGCTGAGCATCACGTTTGCGATCGGCGCCGTGCTCGGAGCGATGATCACCATGTACAGTTCGGTGGCCGAGCGCACATCCGAGATCGCCACCCTCCGGGCTTTGGGGTTTCGCCGGCGCGATATCTTGTCGGCGTTTATCACCGAATCGTGTCTCCTCGGTCTCCTCGGAGGCACGCTGGGGATCTTGCTGGCCTCCTTGATGCAGGCAGTGAGCGTCTCCACCATGAACTGGCAGACCTTCGCGGAGTTATCGTTCGACTTTACCTTGACGCCGGCGATCGTGATGGAATCCTTGGTTTTCGCCCTGGTGATGGGCCTCACCGGCGGATTGTTACCCGCATTGCGCGCCGCGAGGCTCCGGATCGCCGAGGCGCTGAGGTATGCGTGATTAGGGGATCTCTGCAAAAGTTACTGCGCAGCCCATCTGCTTTGTCGCCTGCTCGCTCGTCGCTGGCCTATCGACAAAGCTCACCGGCGCGCCGCTTTTTGGCGCGCCGGTGGAGCGCCTGGTTCGGCGGCTCTGTGATTACGACAACAACTTATCATACTCGGCATGCGTGCCAATCCAGAACCACACAACACCTTCCGGCTTATCTGCACCCAGCGCCCGGTAGTGCTCACCGACGCGAACCGACCATAACTGCTTTCGTTTGCCTACCTTCTTAAAATGCAACGATGGGTGCTGTGGGTCAACCTTGAGCAACTCGTAGTTCTTGTCCGCCAACGCCTGCACTTCCTTAGGCAGTTGCTGGTAGTGCTGCCAGAAGCGCGGCAGCGTTAGATGCCTCATAGGGGTTTAGCCAATCCCGCCTCATACTCTTTATCAACTTCGGCAAGTAGTGCATCCAGACGACCTGCTTCCAGGTCATCCTCAATTTGCTGGTCCCACGCTCGCGCATGATACTCTTCCAACCACGCCATTAACTCAGCCAACTCTTTGGCTGGCAGCTGGGTGATAGCAGCTTCTATGTCTTTAACAGTCATTTGACCTAGTTTAACGCGCGGAGCTAATGCGAAGCATCCAGCGGGCTCAACACCCCGCGACCGCCTTTGTTGAGGACATGGGTGTAGATCATGGTCGTGGTCACGTCTTTATGCCCGAGCAATTCTTGCACAGTTCTGATGTCGTAGCCTGCCTGCAGGAGGTGGGTTGCGAACGAATGCCTCAAGGTATGAGGCGTAGCAGGCTTGGTGATTCCAGCCTCGCGCAGTGCTTGGCGTACGGCGCGCTGGATGGCTTTTTCGTCCGCATGATGGCGCCGCGTGACATCCGATCGGGGATCGATCGACAATCTGCGCGCAGGGAAGACGTATTGCCACATCCATTCTCGCCCGGCGCTCGGATATTTGCGGGCCAGCGCGTAGGGTAAATAAACCTCGCCATAACCACTCGCTAAATCTTCCTGATGCAACGGTTTCACGCGCGCAAGATGCTGTTGCAAGGGGTCGATCAAGCTATGCGGCAGCATCGTGATGCGGTCTTTCATTCCCTTGCCGTCTCGAATCAAGATTTCGCCCCGAGCAAAGTCCACATCCTTTACCCGAAGCCGCACACATTCCATGATCCGCATGCCGGTGCCGTAGATCAATCGGACCATCAAACTCACCGTGCCGTGCAAGCGTACCAAAATCGCTTGGACCTCCTCGCGTGTCAGGACGACCGGCAGGCGCTTTGCGTTCTTGGCCGACGCGATGCCATCGAGCCAAGGCAGCGCCTGATTCAAAACCTCTTTATACAGGAACAGCAGGGCACTTTTCGCCTGGTTCTGAGTCGACGCGGAAACTTGCCTCGTCACAGCGAGATGGGTGAGAAACGCCTCGACCTCCTGCGCGCCCATGTCTCTCGGGTGCTTTTTACCGCTATGCAGTACAAAGCGCTTCACCCATTCCATATACGCTTGTTCCGTGCGGATGCTATAGTTCTTCCGACGACACTTATCCCGCACCTGATCCAATAACCGGGGTTCTCCGTAACCCATACGAATTCTCCTGAAGGTGTGAATGAAAATAAATTTAGGGTGTGATAAAAATGGCTATCGCTTTGATGTTATTCGTTCTCATCTATACTATCAAGCGTACAAGAATGCGAAATGGCTTTTACAAAGCACCATTTTAGGGTGTCTACTTTAAGTTAGGCTGACGATCATGTCCACAGACTTTGTTTTCCGATTGAAGAGAACTCCCATCGCGTTCCTGAAACGCGACATCCGGAGCTTGTCATGAAGCTCAAGGCAGTGCTGACAATTTCGGCGATCTACCAGGCCATTGTTGGCGTCGGTATGATGCTCGCTCCCCGGCAGTTTGGTATCGATGCCGTCCCTTCGGATGCCTCCCCCGCGCTGATTGCCTTCCTCCGAATCTTCGGCGGTCCAATGTTTGGGATTGCAGTGCTGAACTGGATGGCTCGAAATGCGGAGCCTTCCACAGCGTTAAACGCTATTGTCCTTGCCAACATCGTCGGGTTTGGTTGCGTAACGCTCATCGACGTATGGGGTGTGTTCGCCGGCGGTGCGCGCCCGATTGCGAAACTGTTCCTTGTGATTCACTTGCTCTTGACTGTCGCGTTCGTCGTCGCATGGCGGACCAACATGCGGGCTAGGCGAGGTTAGTTCGTGGCCGGACTCGAGGCAAATGCAAGGGACAAGATCGCTTGCCCGTTCGCCTAGAATGCGACCTAACCCCGCGTTCGACCGGACCCGCCGATCGGCACTGCTCTTTCTCATCGAGCGGCGATGGCGGCGTGCCGGTTACTGATCAGACAGGCAATCATCTAACAGGATGACTAGGCGGCGGCGTATTGCACATGCGGCTCTTTGAAGAAATGAAGAAATTGACGAGGACGTACGGTTGCTTTGCCGTCGGTACAGCCACTTTCAGGCCGCAGTCTTCATTGCCTCGCGATCGCGCGGACGAGCTTGTCCGATGACCCGTTTGATGTCGCCATTGAGGAGTTCGTCCGGGTTAAGATCGGGTGCGTAGCCGGGCAGCACGGGACTGCTCGATACGGTCCCCCACACCAGCAAACTCGAAGGACTATATCGCTCAGACCGGCTACAAAGGCGGGTCCTTCTACCGTGATAGCCCAACGGTACGATCAGGCAATCTCATTGCGGCCTCCGCGATGAGCCCAGTTGAATTCGCGCGTGAGATGGCTGCTTGGTATAAGCTTTACAAGACCGGCGACGCGAAATACTTTGTTGAGCTTATGAATGCCTCTAAGGCCTAATGCATACAATCTCCGGCCTAACCCTGCGCTCAACCGGACGGGCCAACACGCGGCTTCGACTTGGCGCGCATCGGCGCGGCCCGCCGGTTAGCTTGAACGTTGGTCGGCGCGCAGCGCCGGGGCCACAGCCTTTAGAACGGGAGATGAGCATCGATAGGATCACAGGCTTTGATAGCCGCAATCGTGACGGCGCTAAGCGCGCGCCAACCAACGGAGCGCGAGTTGTCTCACGTCAAGTTGTCCGGCGCTGCGCGCCGTCCAACTCTCGTTCGAGCGGCACCGCGGCGCTGTGCT
>JBOIDH010000189.1:0-5150 GCA_050740495.1 Gammaproteobacteria bacterium
GAATATCGCGACTTGCCGGCCATCCACCAGCGCGCAGCCGCCATACCAGGGGACTAAATCGTCGAGCGCGCAAACATCCACCCACTCCGTCGATTCCATCGCCACAGCTAGATTTGCCCATCTCACGGTAGAGGGTTCAATCGCGTCACGCGCTCCTGGCTCGATGCAGCTTTTCTGCTTCGGTCGCCGGCCGGATCTGGCCGCGCTCGTGCACGAAGATCACGTTGCCGTCTTGCTTGTCGCTATTCACGAAGTGGCGGAACCGTTTGACCTTGTCCGGATCCTCGATGGTCTTTCTCCATTCGCATTCATAAGTGTCGATGACCGCCGCCATCTCCGCCTCCAGTTCCGCGCCGATCCCGAGCGAGTCATGGATGATGACGTCTTTCAGGTACTCGAGTCCGCCTTCCATGTTTTCCATCCACACGGCGGTGCGCTGCAGACGATCGGCGGTGCGGATGTAGAACATGAAGAAGCGGTCTATGTATTTGATCAAGGTCTCCTTATCAAGGTTCGTGGCGAAAAGATCGGCGTGCCGAGGTTTCATGCCGCCGTTGCCGCAGACGTAAAGAGCCCAGCCGCTCTCGGTCGCGATCACTCCCACGTCCTTGCCCTGCGCCTCCGCGCACTCGCGGGTGCAACCGGAGACCGCCATCTTGATTTTGTGCGGCGCGCGCAGGCCCTTGTAGCGGTTCTCGATCTCAATCGCGAGCCCGACGCTGTCCTGGACCCCGTAACGGCACCAGGTGCTGCCGACGCAGGATTTGACGGTGCGCAAGGCCTTGGCATACGCATGGCCGGACTCAAAACCCGCGGCAACCAAGTCCTTCCATATGTGCGGCAACTGATCGACGCGCGCCCCGAACATGTCGATGCGCTGCGCGCCCGTGATCTTGGTGTAAAGCCCATGCTGCTTCGCCACCCGTCCGAGCGCGATGAGCTTCTCAGGGGTGATCTCCCCGCCGGCGACGCGCGGGATCACCGAATAGGTGCCGTCCTTCTGCATATTGGCGAGATAGTGATCGTTGGTGTCTTGCAGCCCCGCATGCTCCTTCTTTAAGACATAGTCGTTCCAGCACGCGGCCAGGATGGAAGCTACCGCCGGCTTGCAAATGTCGCAGCCGCGGCCCCGGCCGTGTTTGTCCAGTAACTCCTCGAAGGTCTTGCAGCGTTCGACCCGGACGATGTGGTATAGCTCTTGGCGGGAGTGAGGGAAATGCTCGCAGAGATCCTTTTTAACGGTAAACCCGAGCCGGGCCATCTCCTTGTTCAAGATCTGGGTCACGAGCGGCGCGCAGCCGCCGCAGGTCGTACTGGCCTTGGTCGTAGACTTCAATGCCCCTAAGCTCCTCGCACCACTTTGAATCGCGGTACAGATCTGTCCCTTGCTGACGTTGTTGCAGGAACAGATTTGGGCCACGTCCGGCAAAGCATCGACGCCGAGACCGGGCGCGCCGGCCCGGCTCGCGGGCAGGATCAACGCCTCGGGATGCTCGGGCAGGCTCAGGCCGTTGAGCATGATCTGCAGGAGATTTCCATACGCCTCGGCCTCGCCCACCAGGACGGCGCCGAGCAAGTGCTTGCCCTCGGCGCTCACCACCAGCTTCTTGTAGATCCCGTTCGGCTCGTCGATGAAGGTGTAGGCGCGCGCGCCGTGGCTCTTGCCATGCGCGTCCCCGATGCTGGCGACATCGACGCCCAGGAGCTTCAGCTTGGTGCTCATGTCGGCGCCGGTAAAGCTCGCCGCGTCCCCCCAGAGGTGAGCCGCCACCACCTGGGCCATTTGATACCCCGGCGCGACCAGCCCGAAGATCTGGTTGTTCCATACGGCGCACTCGCCGATGGCATAGATATCGGGGTCCGAGGTCTGGCAATGGTTATTGACCGAGATCCCGCCGCGCGCGCCGAGCGCGAGATCACAGGCGCGCGCGATCTCATCGCGCGGCCGGATCCCCGCGGAGAAAACGACCAGATCCGTCTCCAGAGATCCGCCGTCCTCGAACTCCATGCGGTGCGGGTGCTCGCCGCCCGCCCCGATTCTCGTCGTGTTCTTGGCGAGGTGCGCCTGGACGCCCAGCGCTTCGATCTTGCTGCGCAGGACGCCGCCGCCGCCCGCGTCGATCTGCACCGCCATGAGGCGCGGCGCAAACTCGACCACGTGGGTCTCGAGTCCGAGATGCTTCAAGGCGTTGGCCGCCTCCAGCCCGAGCAAACCGCCCCCGACCACGACCCCGATGCGGCTCGCTCGCGCCTTGGCGGTGATGGCCTCGAGGTCCTCGATGGTGCGATAGACGAAGCAGCCTTCGCGATCGCTGCCCGCAATGGGCGGCACGAAGGGATAAGAGCCGGTCGCTAGCACCAGCTTGTCGTAGGCGACCTCGCGTCCGCGCGCGGAGGCGACGATCTTGTTCGCCCGATCGATGACTATGGCCTTGTCGTTCAGGTGGACCGTGACGCCGTGGCGTAAATAGAAATCCTCGGCCACGAGCGAGAGTTCTTGCGCGTTCTTGCCGTTAAAGAACTCGGACAGATGGACCCGATCGTAGGCGTAGCGGGGTTCTTCGCAGAAAGTGACCAGCTTGAATCGATGCGCGGCGGCCGAGCCCACCAAGGTCTCGATGAGCTTGTGACCCACCATACCGTTACCGATGATCACTAGGCGTGTTCTTGTCTGCATACCCTACCTCCGCGAATGTTCGTGGAAGCGCGATCCCTTGGCGACACAAACGCCATACCAACCCGCGCTGCTTCGGTAACTCACTGAAACAACGGTCGTTTCACATTTTCCCCAAGCGTCCGGCGCGCACATGGTTGGGGCGCGGAATCACTGCACGCACCATCGTGGGGCATGCCCGGCAGCCGCGGGCGAGGGACCTCGCGGCGAGCGGGCTGTGATTTTTCTTCTGCGCCCCTAGAGCGCGTATGATTAAGGGACTGAAATGCAATGCTCGATTGGAATGGCGTGGAGCAGATCCTATTCTTGACGGGGAAACTAGCCGAACGGGGTCTCGAACGTATCCTGCAGGCGATGCAACCGGCGGATTTTACCTACCGGGTGCTAAACATCGGGGTGAATGTGGCGGCCTTGATGAGCGCCGAGATGATCGATCGCCGCTTGCAAAACGTGGATGGGATCGACCGCATCATCGTGCCCGGCTTGTGTGCGGGGGATCTCGATCAAAGCTCGCGCCGCTTCGGGATCCCGGTACTGCGGGGGCCCGAGGAGATGAAAGACCTGCCTGCTTTTTTCGGTCAAGGGGCCAGAGCCCGGCCGCTCGATCGCTTCGCAATCCGCATTTTCGCGGAAATCGTCGATGCGCCCCGCATGGAGATTGAGGCGATCATCAAAGAGGCCGATGCTTACGTGAGAGATGGGGCCGATGTCATCGATCTCGGTTGTTTGCCGGCGGTGCCTTTCCCGCACCTCGAAGCGTCGATCGCGGCGCTGCGCGAGCGCGGTTATCGAATCAGCGTCGATTCCTTGGAGACCGATGATCTTTTACGCGGAGCGAAGTCCGGCGCCCACTATTTACTGAGCCTAAAGGAAAGCACCGTCGATCTTGCCGCTGATGTCGACGCCGTGCCGGTGTTGATTCCGGAACGCGCGGGAGATCTGGATTCACTCTTCCGGGCTATCGATGTCATGCTCGCGCGCGGCCGGCCGTTTCTCGCCGACAGTGTTCTCGACCCCATACACTTCGGCCTGACGGAATCCTTGGTACGCTATAGCCGATTACGGCAACGCTATCCCGGCATCGAGATCATGATGGGGACCGGTAATCTCTCCGAGCTTACCGACGCCGATACCACCGGCCTTAACGCTTTCATGCTGGGGATCCTGTCCGAATTGCGGATCGATAACCTATTGACGACCCAGGTCAGCGCGCATGCGCGATCGGTGGTCCGGGAGCTCGATGTCGGGCGCCGGATCATGTTTGCCGCCCGCGAGGACACCAGCCTGCCTAAAGGTTATGACGGCTCGCTGCTCACGATCCATGATCGCAAGCCGTTTCCCTATACGGAGACGGAGATCGCCGAGACCGCCAAGGAGATCCGCGATCCCAGTTATCGCGTCCAGGTCTCCGAGGCGGGCATTCATGTGTACAATCGCGACGGGATGGTCACGGCGCGCGACCCTTTTGATCTATTTCCGCAGCTGAAAGAATTGGAGAGTGATGCACCGCATGCCTTTTACATGGGGGTCGAGCTAGCGCGCGCGCAACTGGCCTGGCAACTGGGAAAACGCTACATGCAGGACGAGCCGCTCCGGTGGGGGTGCGCGGCGCGAGACCAAGTGCGGCGCGATCCCAACGCGCTTCACGCCTACAAACCGTCCGGAAGCACGCTGGCGAAGGCGAAAAAGTAGACGCATAGGATGATTTTCGAAGCCGTGATCACGACGCTAAACGAAGACGCGAGCCCGCATATCGCGCCGATGGGATTTCACTATGAGGGGCCGCGAGTCATCATCGCGCCGTTCCGCCCGTGCCGGACTCTGTGCAATCTGGAGCGTAGCGGAGAGGCGGTGCTCAATCTGACTGACAATGTCGCGATCATCGCCGGGTGTTTAACCGGCCGGCGCTCGTGGCCGACGGCGCCGGCCGCTTCGATTCAGGGCTGCCGGTTGGCGGATACCCTGGCGCATATCGAGGTCCGAGCGCTACGGGTGGAGCCCGATGAGCTGCGGCCCAGGTTCGTCTGCGAGATCGTGCACGAGCAGGCGCATCGGGCTTTCCGAGGCTTCAATCGCGCCCAGGGAGCCGTGATCGAAGCAGCGATCCTGGTCAGCCGTTTATCCCGCTTGCCCGTGGCCAAGGTCGATGCCGAGATTGATTACCTGCGCACCGCGATTGACAAAACCGCGGGCGAGCGCGAGCGCGAGGCCTGGGCATGGCTAATGGAGCGCGTGCAGGCCTTTCGCCGCGGCCGCTTGGGCGATGTCGCATGACCGGGTTTCTGGCGAGCGTCCAATCGATCGCCGAGGCCAGGACCGCGTTTCAGGAAGGCGCGGATATTATCGATTTGAAGGCGCCTGCGCGAGGCGCCCTCGGCGCCGTGTCGTTTGCGACCATGCGTGAGGTCGTGGCTTGGGTCGAGGCGCGCCGGCCGGTGAGCGCCGCAACAGGCGATCTTCCGGCGATTCCCGAGCG
>JBOIDH010000190.1:0-5144 GCA_050740495.1 Gammaproteobacteria bacterium
TCCAACACGACATCCGATCCCCCCTGGGCATAGGCCGCGCTTACGCCCGCCGCCATAAGCCCTACCAGGCATCGGGAAATGCTTGATAACTTAATCTTCTTACACTGTGGATTTGGCATGTTACCCTCCTTCTTACGGTTGAATGAGCATCGATCGTCAATGCGGCCCCTTGGGAACGCATCAACACCATTACCTATTGCATGTCTAAACGCTTATCCTCCTCCTCTGACCCCGAAATCGCATGACCTTTGGTCCACACGAGTAGCGCGAGCAGTGGTTGGCTGAGTTATAGGTAACCGCTTAGCGGCCTCGAGTCCTGGTGCGGCCCAGCCGCGCTGCACAATAAACACCGGGATAAGTACCGATCGACGGCCAAAGCAACAGTTTTCTAGATGGTTGTTATCTTTGCAGACTATAGCCGGATTTGAAAAATTTGCAATCATGATCGTTTCGGGGCGTTAGTCGTCCTTCCAAGGTCACCGTCGCTTTAAAAACACCATCAGGCCTTGTGTGCGGTAGCTAGCGGAACCCCGCCGGAGGGGTGAAATGGTCGCCACCTGCTCCACAAGCTTTCTAGGCACCGTGAAGAATACCCATATGAGGGGACTCAGGCTGTGCGTTTTTTCACAAAGAAAATGTAAAATATTCACAGGTTCGTCAGAGGGAACTATTCAATCAAGCTCACCGCGATATTCACATCTGGCGGTGCAGGTCTCGCGCACCAGCGTCGGCCGGATCATGGGGGTGGACCTGGGGCCTCTACTCGGCTTGTTATGCGTTCTTAAGTAGGGACTTGGGTGATCGGAATCTCTAAAAATGTTCTTGGACCTGGGTTTCGGATATACTGCAAACTCATTCAATCGAAACTGGGTAACCAACATGACGTATAGAAATACACTAGCCGCACTGGTCGCAGGAACGTTAACCGCATTTGGAGCCGGTGCTTATGACGTCACCGTCGATTCGGTGGCTCATAAGTCTCCGCATCAGGTGAAAGCGCTCAAGCATGCCGAGGAGGCGGTAGTGCAAGGCAAGCAAGGCCAGGCCGATCTGCTCGTCGAGCACGCTGAGGAGGCCCAGAAGCATGCCATCACGGCTCAAAAGGAGTTCAGCAGCTATAAACTGCAAAATGCCAGCAAGCACTTGACCGAAGCCATTACTGCCGGCAAGCAGGGGGATGCCAAAGTCGCCACGACCCATGCGGAAGAAGCCGTGAAGGTGCTCAAATCCGACACCCCCCTAGATCCCAACCAACCGTAACAGCAGCATAACAACCACGGTTCCTCCCCGCCCCCAGTCGGGCGCGAAGGACCGTGGTTACGGCTTGCAGTCGTTCCTCCGAGTTTGCTTAACACGATCCGCGAGCTATGGGTGCCTATGCCCCCAGGCGGTCTTGATGTTCTCAACCACGTCCCCAGGAATTTTTGAGTCCCTAAGGCAAAACACCCTAACTTGTTTCGTCGCCCTTAGACTATAGCAAAAGGCCGCTCGGCTCGAATACGATAGGAGTGCGTCAGAAGCTCTCCACGAAGGGGCGCTTCCGGTCTTGTATGTCTCTTGAGTCGTAATTGCACAGGAACGTAATCTCTATGGCGGCGGAGGACATCACTCTGGGCGTGCTGCTGATTAATCTAGGCACACCGGAGGCGCCGACGCCGCGGGCCGTGCGGCGCTACCTGGGCCAGATGCTCTCCGATCCACGGGTGGTCGAGTTGCCGCGCCTGCTGTGGTGGCCGATCCTCCACGGCTTTATCTTACGCCTGCGGCCGCGGCGGAGCGCGCCGGCCTATCGCAGCATATGGACCGATGAGGGATCGCCGCTGCTCGTGGTCACAAAGCGGCAGGCGATCGCGCTCGAGGCATCGTTGCGTAGCGCACTCGGCCCCGGGGTCATGGTCAGCGCGGGGATGCGTTACGGCGATCCGTCCATCAAGGCAGCGCTCTCTCGACTTCGTGCTGGCGGCATCAGGCGCCTTCTCGTCTTACCGCTCTACCCGCAATATTCCTCGGTCACGACCGGATCGGCCTTCGATGCCGTGGCGGCGGTGCTAAAAACCTGGCGTTCACTGCCCGAGCTGCGCGTCATTACCGGTTATCACGGCCATCAGCACTATATCGCAGCGCTCGCCGATAGCATCGCCGTGGCCTGGCGGTGCTGCGATCCGGGGCGCAAATTACTATTTTCCTTTCATGGCCTGCCGCAAGACTACCATCGCAACGGGGATCCGTATTATTCCCAATGTTTAGAGACCGCGCGTCTCGTTGCGGCCCGATTAGGTCTGGATTGCGACCGTTGGCTGGTCGCGTTTCAGTCGCGTTTCGGCCCGCGTGAATGGCTCCGTCCATATACCGATCACACCTTGCTGGAGTGGGCCAGGCAGGGGATCGATAACGTGGATGTGGTCTGTCCGGGGTTCGCCGCCGAGTGTCTGGAAACCCTGGAGGAGATCGACCTGCGTTACCGCAAGGCGTACCTGGACGCAGGCGGGCGCCAGCTTCATTACATCCCGGCGCTAAACGATGGGGCCGGGCACATTACGATGCTCACTAGATTGGTGCGAACGCACATCCAAGGTTGGCCTGAGAGTTTGTGAAAAAATCTACTGCGCTCGGGATCTCGCATTCCGGCGGTGCTCGGAATCCTCATGTATTCCAACATACACTCCGGTTGCTCGTCCCATCCTTGGGACTCGCCCCTGCGGGGCTTGCGCTCCGTTTCGCTCCCGGCGAAACTGTCCTCCACTCCGGCGGAATGCGACCTCCCCGCGCTCGCGACGGTTTTTTCACAAACTCTGAGCAGCGTAGCTCATAGGCGACGCGGGATTGCTACGTGCGCGGTGGAGACCCGGGTGTTTACGCCGCCTCTGCCGGCGCGGCGCCGTTCCCCGTAACACAATCGTCACATCAATGCAGCGTGCTCGCAATGTTTGGTATACATAATGCTCGATACAAATCCGTGATGGGATATTGCGAGAGCACTGAACATGCAAGCGAAACCAGTCGAATACCGAACTCTGTGGCAACAACTCGTGCAAGAGATCGCTGACATTGAAGAGCTGATAGCCGATGCCCGTAAACCCGAGGATACACAAGCGCTGTGGTCATTGCACTTATTGCAATCCAACCTAAAAATGAAGCGGCGCCAGCTAAAGCAGCACCTCGTCGGCCAGCGTGCCTGACGGAGCCCGTTAAACCTAAGATCCTGTAAACGTCCACTGCGCGGATCGTGGGCGGCTTCGCGCCTTTATAAATCCGCCCCCAGCGGGCCTGGCCGGGACCGACCCATGCGCTGCCGCGAGCGGCGCCCTGCCGGCTTCGACCTTCACGCTACCAAATGTTGTGAGCCGAGTGTTCACAGCGTAATCTATAACTATAATGCCAGCAGAACTACGGCCGAACCGGGTCCGTCGCCCGTTCGCTGGTGTCCGCCGTATTCGTTGGTGTTATCTTTCCGGAGAGGTACCGAAGCGGTCACAACGGCACCGACTCGAAATCGGTTGGGGGCTTTGCCGCCCCACGAGGGTTCGAATCCCTCCCTCTCCGCCAAAATCAATAAGTTATAACCACCTCGATCGCCCGCATTTATAATCAGTTAGAGACGTCGCATCTGTTCACGGTAGCGATTCAGGAGTGGGGGATAGGGCTTGGGCATAACCTCCCCAAGGACGCGACCGACGGATCTCGTCGGAGCGAGACCAATTGCTGTCCGAGTGCACTCAACACTCAAACGCCATGCTATATTGGATCGTGGTTTTAGCTATCGAAACCGGCATGCGCCGGGGCGAAATTGTTGGACTACGGCGGGGCCAGCTCGATCGGCAGCGCCGAACCATTCGCTTGCCCGATACTAAAAACGGTAGCGCACGCAGCGTGCCCCTTACGAAGCGCGCAGTACAAGTGTTAGAGGAAGCGTTAAATCACTCCATTCGGCCAATCGATACCGACTTGGTGTTCTGGGGTGACACTCGTGATCGTGCAACGGGTGAACGTAAACCCTAGGATTTTACCGAAGCCTGGGAAAGTGCGAGGATACGTGCGCGGGTCCCAGATCTTAAGTTTCACGACCTCCGCCATGAGGCCGTATCGCGTCTCGTCGAAGCCGGACTAAGCGATCAAAAGGTCGCCGCAATCTCGGGCCGTAAATCGATGCAGATGCTCAAACGCAATACGCATCTACGAGCGGAAGATCGTGACGGGGCGCTCGGCATCGGTATCTCCTGCGGCAGGTGCTCGAACGGCTCGAGCCGGACTTGGCCATTCATGGCCCGGCAGGTTTGACTCCTTCGATGACGGCGCGCAGGTCTTCCTCCTGGTCCTTGGCTAGCGAGGTTTGCAGCACCCTCGCTCGCCCCTCGAACGCTTTCAAGCCGTCCAGCACCCGATCCGGTGTCGCCTTGCGCAGCAAGACGAACACCGCGGAGGTTCCGGGCTTCAGCGTCTGGCCCAGCTCCTTCATGAAGTCGTCGTTGATCCCGAGATCGGTCATGGCGCCACCCAGCGCTCCGGCGCCAGCGCCGATCGCCGCACCGAGCAGGGGATTCATGAACAGAAACCCTATCAGCATGCCCCAGAAACCGCCACCGACGGCGCCGTGCGCGGTCAAGTTCATGGCCTGATCCAGCTTGACCTTGCCATGCTCGTCCGTGTGTACCACCACGATGTCTTCCATCTTCAGCAGGTAGTCTTTCTGCATCTTTGCTAGGGCGGCTCGCATCTCGTAAGCTGTCGCGTTGTCCTGGCATGCGAAAACGACTAGGTCACTCATGATTGCAACCTCCAGAAGTTGAGGGCTTCTTGGCTCTGGAATTGGAATGGTAAACGTAAGTCATTCTGCGCCTGTCCGCAAGGGGCCGCGTGCGCAATCGAGATAGCCCGCCTTACTTCTCGAACTCGTCGTGGCCCGATCATGCGGCTGCGGGACGGCGTATCCGGGCTCGTACCGATTCCGGGCATTGGGATACCTTGTATATTTGCACCTTATATGCAAGATTACGAGGTATGCTATATGTCGTCCGGCAGCAGACCGAACATCTTCGGTCCCTCCTTCTGCCTTTCACGGCTGTGCTTCTGTTGGGACCGCGACGGTGCGGTAAAAGCACTCTCGCGCACCTTGCTCTTCCAAGCTGGACTCACCTCGACCTCGA
>JBOIDH010000191.1:0-5135 GCA_050740495.1 Gammaproteobacteria bacterium
GAAAAATAACGTTCCAGGGCTACGACACCCACTTTCACTTGACCCTCGAAGGAGGGAAACAGCCAGGCATCGGTGTCGTTGTGAAAATAGGGATCGGCGATGGATAGGTCGGCGTCTTCGGTCGATTGGGTCTGCGAGCGGCTAATGTCGTTGCGCAGGACGCGGGTCAAATCCCGCAATTGTACCACCACGCCAAACTCCCAACTCGGCGTGTTGTCCATGACCAAACCGGGCGGACTGATGTCGTTGGCTAAAAATCCGCCGGGTTTATCGATAAGAATCGACGCGACCTCGATGAGCGTCGCGCTCGTGACCGCGCCAGCCGTGAGCTTCTGTGGATCTTCAGCCACGCGCTTCAAGGCCGCCTCGCGCACATCAAAGCGCGGCGGATCGAAAAACGCCGTATCGACGTCCCAATAATAGCTCAATCCCAGCAGGACGATTGCGGTGACGCACACGAAGACCACCGTAATCCGGCCAAAGAGCGAGGTACCGTCCTCATCCAGATCGGTATCCGTCGTATTTCTGCCGAAGAGTCGCGCGAGCATGGAACTAGGCTAACAATCCTGCGTGGCTATGGTCCAAGGTGCCAGACTAAGAGATCTCATCCCGGCCCGCAAGCCATTTTGCCCCGCAGTGGTCCGCCATGGGGTGACGCCCTAGGGCTCGAGCGCCGCGGTGATCGAGTTTCTGAGACATTCGAATTTCACCGGGTCTTGGATCGGGCGGTTCTCGGTGTCGGTAATGTAAAAGATGTCTTCGACGCGCGCGCCAAAGGTCGCGATTTTCGCATTCTGCAGGCGCACGCCACAATAGCGCATGGCCATCGCGATTTGCGACAACACTCCCGGGCGATCCGTGGCAACGACCTCCATGAGCGTGCGCGCGTTGGCGTTATCGGCGCTAAAGGACACCTCCGTGGGGAGTTTAAAATGTTTGAGCTCGGGCGCCGGCCGCCTATTCGTTATAACGGATAGGGGTTCCGCCGAAGCGAGCTTTGCCTCTAAAGTGACGGCGATCTCGTGGGCGCGGGCGTCGCTTTGAATCATCTCATGGGTTGCGGCTTCGAGCACGATGTAGGTGTCCAGGGTAAAACCCTTGGGGGAAGAAATGATGCGAGCGTCCATGATGGTGAGCCCGAGCCGATCGAGCGCATGGGTCGCGGCCGCGAACAGATGGTCTTGGTCGTGGCCGTAGATGAAGATTTCCGTACCGCCGCGGCCCGTTTTGGGGCGGATGAGCACCAGCGGCAGCTCTCCCGCCCTAGCGCCGGCGATGGCCTGGGTGTGCCAGGCGATTTCATCCGGCCCGTGGCGTAAAAAATACTCTTCCCCGAGATCCTGCCAAATGGAAAGGATGGCCTCCTTGCTGAGGCTCGACGGCAGCAAGATCGCCAAGGCCTCGCCTTTGATCTCGGCGATCCATTCTTCTTTTTCGATGGGGTTTCGCACCCCTCGGCGGAGCGCCCGTAAGGTGTTCTCATAGAGCTCGGTCAATAAGGCGTCTTTCCAACTGTTCCAGAGCGCGGGGTTGGTGCCGCGGATATCGGCCACCGTGAGCAGGTATAAATAGTCTAGGCGCACCCGATTGCTGACCAGCCGGGCGAATTCATTGACCACCTCCGGATCGGAGACGTCGCGCCGCTGCGCCGTCGTCGACATCCGCAGATGATGTTCTACCAGCCAGGCCGCGAGTCTCGTGTCGAAATGCCCAAGCCCGTGGTGCTGGCAGAACTCGGCGGTGATCGCCGCGCCCACTCGCGAGTGGTCCACGCCGCGGCCCTTGGCAAGATCGTGAAATAAGCCCGCGATGTAGAGGATTTCCGGCTTCGGGATCTGCGCCGTGAGGCGAGCGCACATGGGCGGCGCGTCCTTATTCTCGGGGTTGGTGTAGCGGCGCATGTTCTGTACGACGAACAGTGTGTGCACATCGACGGTATAGACGTGGAAGAGATCGAACTGCATGAGTCCGGCGACGGCGCCGAAGTCGGGCAGGTACGCCTCGAGGACGCCATAGCGGTGCATGCGCTGGAGCTCGTGGCCCAGGCGCCGCGGCTGGCGGATGATCTCGATAAAAAGGCTGCGCACCTTGAGATCGTCGCGGAACGTATCGTCGATAAGATGGCGGTGGTCGCGGATCAAACGGATGGTGCTCGCGCGTACACCCTCGATATGCGGGTTTTGCTGCAACAGGAGAAAGATCTCCAAAAGCGCGAACGGATAGCCTTTGAACACGTGCTCGTCGCAGGCCTCGATGTAAGCGTTCCGGATCTGGAAGCGCTTATTCAAGGGCTGGATCTCGACGGCATGATCGCGCTCGAGGATCGCTTCTTGAAAGAGTTGCAGCAGCATCTCGTTGAGCCGGCTAAGCTCCATCACGATGCGATAATAGTGCTTCATGAAGCGCTCGACGGCGAGTTGGTCCTTTCGTCGCTCAGTATATCCGAACTGGGCCGCCACGCGCCGCTGATAGTCGAAGAACAAACGATCCTCGCGCCGCCCGGCGAGGGTGTGGAGGGCGAAGCGAATGCGCCATAAAAACGACTGACCGCTGTTCAAGGTCCGGTATTCGTCTTGCGTTAGAAAACCGTGATCGAGCAAGCCCGCTAGGGAGTCGGCGCCGAAATGACGTTTGGCGACCCAGGCAATCGTATGGATATCGCGCAGCCCCCCCGGGCCTTCCTTGATGTTGGGTTCGAGATTGTGGGCCGTATCGTGGAACTTACGATGGCGCGCGGCTTGCTCGCGGAGCTTGGCTTCGAAAAACGCCGCGGGGGGCCAGATCGTGGCCGCTCCGGTCGCGGTGCGCATGGCCTCATAAAGGGCGATGTCGCCCGCAAGCAAGCGTGCTTCCATGAGATTCGTCACGATGGTGATATCGTCGGCCGCCACGTCCCGGCATTGCGCTACCGTACGGACGCTGTGCCCGACCTCGAGGCCGATATCCCAGAGGAAGCGCAGAAAAGATTCCATGCGTTCATGGTCCTTGCTCGCCACCCGGGTCCCCGTCAGCACCAAGATATCGACGTCCGAACCCGGATGCAGCTCGCGGCGTCCGTAACCTCCGGCGGCGATCAGGGCAAACGGTTTGCCCGCGAGTTCCCATTGCCGCCAGGCGCGGGTGACCAGTTCGTCCACGAGCCAGGTGCGCTGGGCGACCAGCTCGGTGATCGGCGCGCCCATCGCGAAACGCTCCCCTATGTAAGCCGCTCCGGCCGCAAGCGCGGCCTTATAGACCGCGAGCGGCGCGGCCGCGCGTTTTAAGTCGTGCTCGAAGCTTACCGGATCGAAAAACTCCCGCGGGTAACTCATCGGGGCTCTAGCGGATCGCCGGGCAGCAAGGTCAAGACCTCGCAGCCGCCGCCGGTCACGAGTACCGTATGCTCCCATTGCGCGGACAGAGCGCGATCCTTGGTGACGACGGTCCACTCATCGGGTAACAGTTTAACGTGGCGCCTCCCGGCATTAATCATCGGTTCGATGGTAAAAGTCATACCCGGCTCCAGCCGCAACCCAGTGTCCCGGCTCCCGTAGTGCAGTACCTGGGGCTCCTCGTGAAATTCCCGGCCGATCCCATGCCCGCAGTATTCGCGCACGACGGAAAAACCATGCGTTTCCGCGTGCCGCTGAATCGCGGACCCCAAGTCCCCGAGCCGAGCGCCCGGCCGGACGGCTCCGATCCCTATATACATGCATTCGTGACACACTTCGACCAGCCGTTTGGCGCGCAAGGCGGGCGTGCCGACAAAAAACATTCTACTGGTATCGCCGTGGTAACCCTCTTTGATGACGGTGACATCGATATTGATGATGTCACCGTCTTTAAGCCGCTTTTCGCCTGGAATACCGTGACAGACGACATGGTTGACCGAGGTGCAAATGGATTTCGGGAATCCGCGGTAATGGAGCGGCGCCGGGATCGCAGCGAGCGTATTGACGATATAATCGTGGCAGAGGCGATCCAGTTCGCCGGTGGTGACGCCGTCGACAACGTGGGGGCGAATCATCGCCAACACTTGCGCCGCGAGCCGGCCCGCGACCCGCATCTTTTCGATCTCCTGAGGTGTTTTAATCGTGACCGGCATGGGGTAGAGGGATTGCGCCCGCAGGCGTCCGATTGTTGCCCTACATCAACTATGGTATAAAGCGCGGGCTTTCATAGCAAACTACCCGCACGCGGTAAGCTGCATTAGGGTGCCCGGTCACAGGGTCAATGCATGGAGTGTGGAGGCCTAAGCCTGTTAGGAGTGATTCCATGGTTGAGGTAAGCATGCGCCAGATGCTCGAGGCCGGTGTCCATTTTGGCCACCAGACCCGCTACTGGCACCCGAAGATGGCCCCCTTTATCTTCGGAGAACGCAATAAGATCCATATCATCAACCTGGAAAAAACGCTGCCCTTGTTCAACGGGGCCATGGCCTTTCTGCAGAAGCTGGCGGGGCGCAACGGCACCATCCTGGTGGTCGGAACGAAGCGGGCCGCGCAAGAGGTGGTAAAAACCGAGGCGACCCGCTGTGGGATGCCGTACGTGAACCGCCGCTGGATGGGGGGTACGCTCACCAATTTCCGGACCATCAGGCGCTCCGTCAACCGTTTGAAAGAGATCGCGGCCATGTCGGAGGCAGGCGGTCTGGCCGAGCGTTTGAGTAAGAAGGAGGCGCTCCGCTACCGTCGCGAGCACGAGAAGCTCGAGCGCAGCCTCGGAGGCATCAAGGACATGGAAGGGCTTCCCGATGCGCTGTATATCATCGATGTCGGGCATGAAAAAAATGCCGTTGCGGAAGCAAGAAAACTGAATATCCCCATTGTCGCCGTGGTAGATAGCAACCATTGCCCCGATGGGATCGACTATATGATTCCCGGCAACGACGACGCTATCCGTTCGATCGAGCTTTATCTTAAGACGGCCGCGGATGCCATCGTGCAAGGGCGCGTGACTATGCCTGAAGCGGTGGTGGTGGGAGGGGACGAGTTTGTGGAGCTTGACGCTTCGGGCGAACCGATACGCTTATCCTCCAAGGAAAAAGATGAGCGGGCCGCCCTAAGAAAGAATGCCGTACCGCGTAAGAAAACGGCAAAGAAAAAAGTACCGATAAGGACGCGAGCGGCGGGCTCTACGAGGGCTGCCCGAGGGGC
>JBOIDH010000192.1:0-5126 GCA_050740495.1 Gammaproteobacteria bacterium
GTCGGCAGCCTGCTCGATCTGCTCACCGCCCAGTCGGACGAGGCAACCGCGCAAGTTCAATGGATCCAATCCCAGTTCGACTGGTACACCGCCCTCGCGCGTCTGACGCACGCGCGCGGCGCCTTGCTACCGTCATGATGAGGATCCTATTGATAGGGGTGCTGCTCGCCGTCGCTATCGGCCTTTATCTCCGGCTGGGTAACGACAGGACGGTCGGCGCCGTCGCCGATAAGGCCGGCCGCGAGGAAGAAATCGCGGTCAAGACCGTCGCCGCGAAGGTGCAGCCGATGCCGGTCGTCGCCGAGGCGGTAGGGACCGTCGAGCCGGAGCACAGGGTCGAGGTGCGCCCCCAGATGGACGGGGTGCTCGAGGAGGTATTGTTTCGCGAAGGCGAGGAGGTAAGAAAAGGTCAACTGTTGTTTCGTATCGATGACCGGGCCGCGCGGGCTACCCTCGATCAGGCACAGGCTACCCTGGCCCGCGATGAGGCGCAGTTGCTGGAAACACGGGCGCAGCGGGAACGTCTCAAACCGCTCGCGGAACGTGAATACATCACCCGCCAGGAGTACGAGCAAGCGCTCGCTTCCATGGAAGCCCTCGCCGCCACCGTGAAGGCCGATCGCGCCCAGGTGGAGATGGCCCGGGTGCAACTTGGCTACAGCGAGATTCGCGCCCCGATCAGCGGCCGAACGGGTGGCCTTGCGGTCAAGGAAGGGAACCTGGTCAATACCGCCGGGGCGACGCCGCTGGTCGTCATCATGGGTATCAAACCGGTGCAGGTCGCCTTCAATATCCCACAGCGCTATCTCGAAGAGATCCGGCGCCAGGGGAAATCGGGTGACATGCGCGTTGCGATCTACCGTGAACAGGGCGGTGTCAGTGTGGCCGAAGGCAAGGTCGTCTTTATCGATAACACGGTGAACCCAGGGACCGGTACCGTGCTCTTGAAAGCACGGGTCCCGAACCGGGACCAGGCATTGTGGCCCGGAGAGTTCATCCTTGCGCAACTGATTCTGAAAATCGAGCCCGACGCCGTGGTCGTGCCTGCAAGCGCGGTCCGGCCGGGACAAAAAGGCCCTTATGTCTATGTCGTGGACGATGCAAAGGCGAGGCTGCGGCACGTCCAGGTCTTGCGGCAGGTCGAAGACCTGGCCGTCATCGGAGAGGGATTGAAAGGCGGCGAACTGGTAATCACCGAGTTTCCCTTCAACCTTACCCCCGGCAAAGCGGTCAAACCGGCCGGGGAGCCACACTCATGAACCTGTCCAGGATCTTCATCGAACGTCCGGTAGCGACGGCAGTATTGACCGCAGGCTTATGCTTGTTTGGCTTATTCGCATTCGGCACGCTGCCGGTCAATGAGTTGCCCAGCGTCGATTTCCCCACCCTTCAGGTCTCCGCAAACCTCCCTGGAGCGGATCCCGAAACCATGGCGCGAGTGGTAGCAACGCCTCTGGAGCGGGAGTTTTCCACCATCTCCGGTATCGATTCCATGAGCTCGGTGAGCGGCTCGAGCTCGACCCGTATCGCTTTGCAATTCCGGCTCGAGCGCGATATCGACTCGGCCGCCCAGGACGTGCAGGGCGCGATCGCGAGCGCCATGCGCCGGCTTCCCAACGGGATCGATCCACCTCAGTTGCGCAAAACCAACCCCGCGGACAGCCCGGTCCTGATCCTCGCCTTGACCGCGGAAACCCTGCCCCTCCCGGCGCTGAACGAGTTCGCCGACACCCGTCTGACCCAGCGATTATCGATGCTTCCGGGGGTCGCTCAGGTGGTGGTCTACGGGGCCCAAAAATACGCGGTACGCTTGTACCTCAATCCCAATGCCTTGGCCCAACGTAACCTCGGATTCGATCAAATAGTGGAGGCCGTCCAGGAAGCCAACAGTAACCGCCCCGCCGGGATCATGGACGGCGCCGAGCGTGCTTATGCGGTAACGGCGGACGCCGATCTCAAGACAGCCGCGGATTTCCGAGACGTGATCGTGGCCTTCCAGAACGGTATTCCGGTCCGTCTCAAGGACATCGGCCGCGCCGAAGACAGCGTGGAGAACGATAAGACCTTGAGCTGGTTCAACGGCGAGCGCTCGATCATTCTCGCGGTACAGCGGCAGCCCGGTGCCAACACGGTGGAGACCGTCAACGGGATCCGGGAACTGTTTCCCGAGGTACGCGCCCAGCTCCCGGCGGGAGTTGAATTACGGGTGCTGCTCGATCGTTCGGAGTTTATCCGCGCGTCGATCCATGACGTCAATTTCACCCTGGTGCTCGCGATCGTCCTCGTGTCCGGGGTGGTGCTCATGTTCCTGAGCAATCTGTCATCGACCCTCATCACGGTTCTGATCCTTCCCACGTCGGTGCTCGGGAGCTTCGCCGTGATGCATCTCCTGGGCTACAGTCTCAACAACCTGTCGCTGATGGCGTTGACCTTGGCGGTGGGTTTCGTGGTGGATGACGCCATCGTGGTGCTGGAAAACATCAGCCGTCACATGCAAATGGGCAAGGACCGTTTGACCGCGGCCCTCGATGGCACGCGCGAGATCGGCTTCACCGTCTTGTCCATGACGATATCGCTGGCTGCCGTATTTATCCCGATCCTGTTCATGGCCGGGATCCTCGGTCGCCTGTTCGCCGAGTTCGCGGTTACCGTAGGCGTGGCCGTGCTGATCTCCGGACTCATTTCCCTGAGCCTCACCCCCATGGTGTGCGGCTTGTTCCTAAAGTCCACCAGGGGACACGGTCCTGTATACCGCGCCTTTGATGCGCTGTTCGAGCGTTCCAGGGCCTTTTACGGCAAGAGCCTCCAAGTCGCCATGGGTCATCGCGGCTCGATGCTCATGGCATCGGCAGCGATTCTGGTTGCGACCGGCTGGCTCTTCACCGCGGTCCCGAAGGGCTTCATCCCGAGTCAGGACACCGGGACCATTCACGGCAGTACCCGCGCGCCCGAGGGAATTCCTTTTCCGGAGCTAGTCGAGAGGCAACTGGCGCTCACCGACGTGGTGCGCGCCAATCGCAACGTCGAATCGCTGATGTCCACCGCGGGACAGGGGTTCGGAGGGGTGAGGGGGGGCAACGTCGGACGCATCATCGTGCGATTGAGACCCGCGGCCGATCGGGAACAGAGTGCCGACGAAGTCATTCAGGAGCTGCGGCTAGCCGCGCGCGCCGTCGAGGGTATGGATCTCGTATTGCAAAATCCGCCGGCGATCCGCATCGGCTCGATCACGGGCGCAGGGGAGTTCCAAGTAGTACTGCGGGGCTCCGATCTCACGTCCCTCTACCCGGCCGCCCAAGCGATCGAGGCTCGACTCGATGCATTGCCGATGATCCAGGACGTGAGCAGCAGCCTGGAGCTCGCCAACCCCGAGATCCAGGTGCACATACGGCGCGAACGCGCAGCATCCCTCGGTGTGAGCCCACAAGAAATCGAAACTGTGCTCGGCTCCGCCTTTGGAGGGAGCGAGATCAGCACGATTTATGGCGCCAATGACCAGTATCCCGTTTTTATTCAGCTCGATGCGGCCTTCCAGCGCGACGTCAATGCGCTCGACGCCCTCTACGTGCAGAGCCGGAACGGCCGCCTGGTACCGCTCGCCAGCATCGCGGACATCAGGCAAGGGGTCGGGCCGATCTCGATCGAGCATTTCGGACAACTTCCCTCGGTCACGCTGTCGTTCAACCTGACGCGGGAGCAATCAATCGGGGCGGGGCTTTCGGACATCCGGGAGGTAATGCGGCAGGCGCTCCCGTCCGGCATCAGCAGCGTCCTGAGCGGCAGCGCTAGGAGTTTCGAGGAATCGACACGCGATCTGCCGATCCTCTTGGGTATCACCGTCCTGGTGGTGTACATGATCCTCGCGATCCTCTACGAACATCTCGGCCATCCACTCACCATCCTCACGGCACTGCCCTTGGCCGGGTTTGGAGCATTGGCAATGCTCTTGCTCTTCGACCAGGAACTCAATATGTTCAGCTTCGTGGGGATCATTCTCCTCGTAGGCCTGGTCAAGAAGAATGGGATCATGATGGTGGATTTTTCACTCACCCTCCAGCGTGAAAAAAATCTGCCGGCAGAGCAGGCCATCGTCGAGGCCTGCCTGGTTCGCTTCCGACCTATCATGATGACCACGATGGCGGCGATCCTCGCGACCCTGCCCATTGCGCTTGGTTATGGCGCCGGCGGGGAGGCACGCCAGCCCCTCGGGATCGCGGTCGCGGGCGGGCTCTTGTTCTCGCAGTTTCTGACGCTGTACATCACCCCGACCTTTTACGTGAGCTTGGAGCGGTTCGTCCAACGGCTTGCGCATGCACGCCTCCGGTACATGGAGCGAGAAACGGGGCTCTAAGCGGCTGTCTGGCTAGAATTATGCGCCACGGTTGGCGGTGCGCCCGGTAGCCGGCGGCTGCCTTCCGAATTTCCTAGAACAGATGACATGATAAAAAAACCAAGGCTTCCGGCCGGCGCACTTCTTTTATCTTGCCTGGCGCTACCTGTGCTCGCGGCCGAACCCACACATCCCTTGGATCCCTTGAGCGCCGGCGAGATAACAGCCGCGGCCGGCATTGTTCGCGAGTCGCCTGGACTGCCCGAGGGCGCTGTCTTTTCAACGATCGTGTTGAACGAGCCCTCAAAGTCCACGGTCCTGGGCTTTAAGCCTGGAAAGCCGTTTCCAAGAGAGGCGTTCGTTGTCGTTTATGAGGGAAAAGGCGAGCGAACGTTCGAGGCCATTCTCGACCTCGGAAGCGGCAAGACCACTTCCTGGAAAGAGATTGTGGGCGTCGAGCCTCTGGTCTTCTTTCCGGAGTATGAATCCGTGCCGCCGATCGTCAAAGCTGACCCTCGCTGGCAAGAGGCCATGCGCAAGCGAGGCATCACGGACTTTGACAAAGTCCAGATTGACACCTGGGCCGTCGGTGACGCTCCCGCTGGCGAGAAGGGCAGGCTCGTCAGAGGGCTCTCTTATCTCAAGGATGGCATGGTTAACTTTTCCGCACGATCGAAGGAGTCGTCGCCGTAGTCAACACGAATACGCGCAAGGTAGTCGAGCTTGTTGATACGGGAATCGTTCCGCTCGCGCCGCGGGGTCAGGAGCTGGACGAGAAATCGATTGGCCGTCAGAG
>JBOIDH010000193.1:0-5103 GCA_050740495.1 Gammaproteobacteria bacterium
TCCTCAAGGCCCTGGAGCTGGTCGGCTGGCGGGTGAGCGGCACAGGCGGCGCGGCCGAGCGGCTCGGCCTTAAACCTTCCACCCTGGAGTTCCGCATGAAGAAACTCGGCATCACCCGCCCCGCCTAAACACAATATGTTGGGACCCTCCCAAAATATTGTGACACAAGCCCCCTGAGCGGGTGCCGTTTCTTCCTTCTCCTTCCTTATTAGGCTTGCGAAATTCTCGTTAAGACAAGAAGTTAAACACACCTTGCCCGGGTGTTCACGCGCCTGGCGCAGGCTTTGCCCTTGAGAATTGTGTAAGTGTCTAGCAAGTAAAGCTCGATCACCGAATATGTCCAGAAACAATGGAGGAGCATCTCGATGAACACCCAACATTTAACCGCCAACATGCTCTCTAAGTTTAAGAATGGTTTGAATTCGTGGATCGCGTTTTGGCATTTCCTCGTGAATCTAGAAAATCCGGATTTCGACCAGACCCTAGGCTTACACGGACGGGAGATTCAGCGGACTCGCGAGGCACGCCAAGGAAGCGACCGTTGCGCCGCGGTTGAAAAGCGATCTCCCCATGGGCTGAGCGGCACTCCGCGCGCAGCGGCGAGTCGCCGGCGATTCGGCCGCGACAGCGCGCAGCCGCGAAGCGGTGTCCGCTCCAGCGAGGATTCAATTAAGCCGCTGGAGAGGGGCGCCCCCCAGCTTGGCTTGTAGGTGCTTTACGCGTAATAGCGCGTGGCGTTTATCGACATATAGACAAAGGAGGCTTAACATGAAACAAGGCATCAAGAAAACTATCTTTGTGGTGGTCAATTTATTACTTGCAGGTACGCTGACGCTAGTAGGGATCGGTCCGTTCGCTGCCGAGAAGGCGTCCGACCCGAAAGACGCGGCAGTGGAGCGGACGCGGCAACAGGTCAAGATGCTCGATGATCTCTACAAGACTGTGGTAGTCCTGATTACCGAGCACTATGTGAAAGATCCTTCTATCCTCGCTGCCGCCACTGCGTCCAAGGCACTGTTCGCCGAGATGAAGAAAAAGGGGTGGCATGAGGTGCGGCTACTGGGGCTTACCGACGTGTTAATCAACCAGGAGAATAAACCCGGTGACGCTTTCGAACAGGCGGCCGCGACGAAGCTGCTTGCGGGCGAGGCGGGGCACGAGGAGGTGGTCGAGAAGGGTGGAAATCGCTACCTTCGCGTCGCAACGGGGGTACCCGTAGTCATGGAAAAATGCATCATGTGCCATGCGAACTTCAAGGGGAACAAGGGGAACATCGGGGCGCTATCCTACACCGTGCCCGTGATTGAGTAATCGGAGCTGAAAGCGCCGATTTCGCCCGTTCCAGCATATGATGAGGTCGGCTTCAGGTCTCAGAGCTTGCCGGCCATCGATGGAGTGGTAGGCCACCCGGCGTTCGAAGGCAATGCCCGAGGCTCACATAGGGCTTGGAGGGGGTGATGGAACAGAGTCTATATGATAGATACGGTGGATTCAGCGCGGTCTCTAAGGTCGTCCATGAGTTCTATAAAAGGGTGCTAGAGTCAGACTTATCGGCCCCCTATTTTGAGAAAGCCGATATGGACCGTCTGATAAACCATCAAGTCCGGTTTTTCTCGACACTCTTGGGAGGACCGATCACCTACGACGGCCAGCAGCTCGATGAGATCCACAAACGCCTCAATATTACCGCGGTAGCTTTTGACGAGGTCTTGGATTTGCTCGAAGAAGTCCTCGAAGATTCGGGGTTTGCGGATGAGGATTCGGAAACCGTACTAGGCGCATTGAAGGAGTTCAGGTCCGCGTTTGTGACCGCCTGACTTTGTCCAGCAGCCTGGTGACATGGGGTCTTATCGGTAATACCTGCTGACGTTACGGTTCGGTGAGTGTATTTGACGATGCCGCGAGCAACGCGGCTTGGAAGGAATGATGCGGTACGCCTGTAATGGACCAAGAAACCTCGCCATCCTTTCCGTCTCCTCCTTCCGTCGAGATCATTGAGGACGGGTACGCCCTCTTCGAAGATGAATCTTTAAATCTCGTCTTTTGCAACACGCCCTTCCGACGATGGCTCAGCGTTCAGAATTTCGCTACTACGCTGAACCAGGTCATCGTCGATCTAAACGCTGAGACGTTGTTCAAGCGAATCGATAAGCGAGGTCACCATTCCCTCTACCTGGCGCCCCCGATGAGAGATAGAGCGATCCCTAATTTTCTTGAGGCATCATTTAGGAGAATCGACTGGGAGGGCCGGCGTTACGTCAGCGTTCATCTGCGCGACGCGAGCATGATCAAAGAAAAAGACGCGTTGATCGAAAGCCATGCCAAAATGATTGAGCAAAGCAATCGGAAGTTGCAGCGGCTTAGCGAAATACTTGAAGAGGACAACCTGCGATTGCAACAGGCCATGGCCGAGGCCCGCCAGGCGCGCGCTGCGGCCGAGGAAGCGAATCGGGCCAAGAGTGCGTTTCTGGCGAACATGTCTCATGAGCTGCGTACCCCGCTCAACGCCATCATCGGCTACAGCGAGATCCTCGCGGAAGAGGCGGAAGATGCAGGGCGAGACGCAGATCTCGCCGACCTGAAGAAGATCCGAACGGCCGGCAAGCATTTGCTGGCCTTGATCAACGACGTCCTGGACCTCTCGAAGATCGAGGCCGGTAAGATGGATCTCCATATCGAGACCTTCGAGGTCTCGGCGATGCTAAAGGACGTGGTATCAACCATTGCGCCTTTGGTCGAGAAGAACGGCAACCGGCTCGATTTCCGCGGTGCCGAGGACCTTGGTGCCATGCGGGCGGATCTCACCAAGGTGAGGCAGGCGCTTTTCAACTTGCTCAGCAACGCCTGCAAGTTCACCAGTAGTGGTGTCATCACCCTGGCGGTCGCGCCGGAAAGGTTCGACGGGGTAGGCTGGCTCCGTTTCCGAGTCAGCGACACGGGGATCGGTATCTCCTCGGAACAAATGCAGAGGCTCTTCCAGACCTTCTCGCAAGCCGATGCCTCGACCGCACAGAAGTACGGAGGCACGGGGCTGGGGCTCGTCATCAGCCGGCGCTTCTGTCAGATGATGGGGGGCGATATCACGGTGGAGAGTGCGCCGGGGCAGGGATCGACCTTTACCATCCGTCTGCCCGTCGATGGAGTGGCGCCGAAACCCGCACCGATGTCTCCGGCGGCAGGGACTGTTGTCGCTGCCTCGGCACCGCCTAAGGGCTTGCCGACGGTGCTGGTCATCGATGATGATCCGTCGGCGCGCGAGCTGATGCGGCGCTTTCTCGACCGACAGGGACTGCACATGGCGGGAGCGGCGAGCGGCGAGGAGGGGCTGCGGCTCGCCAAGGAGTTGCGGCCGGCGGTGATCCTACTCGATGTGTTGATGCCGGGCATGGATGGTTGGGCGGTGTTGACGGTATTGAAGGCTGACCCCGAGCTGACCCCGATTCCGGTGATCATGGCGACGATCCTCGACGAGCACAATATGGGTTTTGCCCTGGGGGCGACGGATTTCCTCACCAAGCCAATTGACCGGGCGCGTTTGGCCCAGTTGCTAGAGAAGTACCGCTGCGCCCGTCCACCCTGTCCGGTGCTGGTGGTCGAGGACCACGCGGATCTGCGGGCGCTGATGCGGCGCATGCTGGAGCAAGAGGGCTGGGTGGTCGCGGAGGCCGAGAACGGACGGGTGGCGCTTGATCGGATTGCCGAGAACCGGCCCGAGCTCATCGTGCTCGATCTCATGATGCCGGAGATGGATGGCTTCAGCTTTCTCGAGGCTCTGCGCCAGCATGAGGCCTGGCGCGCGATCCCGATTGTGGTGGTCACGGCCAAGGACCTCACCGCGGAGGATCATCAGCGGCTCAATGGCTATGTACAATACATCCTCCATAAAGGGGCGTATGGGCGCGAAGAGCTGCTGCAAGAGCTTGGCGATCGGATCGCGGCGTGCTTGGGCAAGGTCGCATAGTCGCGCAGGAGAGGAAAGCAATGGCGAAGATCCTATTGGTAGAAGACAACGAGATGAACCGAGACATGCTCGGGCGGCGCCTGCAGCGCCGTGGCTATGAGGTGCTCATCGCGGTCGATGGGGCCGAAGGCGTGGCGATGGCCCAGCGTGATGGGCCGGATTTGATCTTGATGGACATAAGCCTGCCGGTCATCGATGGGTGGGAGGCCACCCGGCGCCTGAAGGCGACGCCCGAGACCCAAGCGATCCCCATCATCGCCTTGACCGCCCACGCCATGTCGGGCGACCGCGAGAAGGCGATGGAAGCGGGCGCCGATGACTACGACACCAAACCGATTGAGCTCGATAGGCTGCTCGGGAAGATCGAAGCCCTGTTGAACCAGGGCGCAGAGGTGTCCCATGACGACCAATGACATACCCGAGCCCGATAGAGCGGCAAAGGCGGATCGAGAGGGGGGCGCTGCGATCCCGGAACCGGACTCCGTTTCCCACCTGCGCCATGAGGTGCGCACCCCCATCAACCACATCATCGGCTACAGCGAATTGCTGTTGGAGGAGGCCGAAGACAGTGCGTTACAACCCTTCTCCGGCGACCTCCGGAAGATCCACACAGCGGCGAAGACCCTACTCAGGATGCTGAACGCCCTCTTCGATGCCCCAACGCTAACCGCCGCCTCTCCTTCACCTGCCCCGCGGCCGGCGGGCGATCCATCCTGGTTTCACGATGAAGACACCGACACGGAGGTGACGGCCGACCGTGAAGCCACCGCCCTCATTCCTGGCCACCTCCTGGTCGTGGACGACAACGAGACCAACCGCGACATGCTGTCCAGGCGTTTGCGGCATCAAGGCTATCGGGTAAGCATGGCAGAGGATGGCCGGCGAGCGTTGCAAGCGGTCCGGGACCAGCCGGTCGATCTGGTGCTGCTCGATGTGCTGATGCCCGAGATGGATGGTTACGAGACGCTGAAACAGCTCAAGGCCGACGCGAGCCTGCGCGACATCCCCGTCATCATGATCTCGGCGCTCGATGAGATCCAGAGCGTCGTGCGCTGCATCGAGCATGGGGCCGAAGACTACCTCCCCAAGCCCTTCAATCCGGTGCTGCTGCGCGCCCGGATAGGGGCCTGTCTCGAGAAGAA
>JBOIDH010000194.1:0-5076 GCA_050740495.1 Gammaproteobacteria bacterium
GGGGGCACGGGCGAACACGAAGACTGTCGTGTCGGGACCAATCCGCTCGGTCAAGGATTTGTCCAGTGTCACCTGGACTTCGAGCCGCACCGCATCTTTTGCGCCCGTGGAGGTTCCGGCGCCGTCTTCGCCTAGTTGCTCAAGCTGCACGCGCACCAAGCGCTCCTGCTCGCTCCCGGCAGGTAACTGCTGCGCGAGCCGCTGCAAATAGCCGCGCGCCTCGGCGTTAGCGCCACGGTTGATGCTCGCCGCCGCCGCCAGCCACAATGCTCCCGGGTGTCCGGGGGCGAGCTTGAGCGCGCGTTCGATCAATTCGGCAGCTTGCCCGTCCACCCGGCCGCCGTGCGACATCGCGACCGCGCGTGCATAATCGACGAGGAGATCGGGATTATCACCGAGAAGCCGCCGGGCCTGGGCGAGCGCCGCCGTTGCCTTCACGGATTCGGCGAGCGCGAGATAAGTACGCCCGAGCAACAGCCAGCCCTCCCCAAGATCGGGGTCGGCGCCGAGCCGCGACTCGAGCGTTGCGATCGCTTCTTGGAGATGTTGGCGGCGGTTTGCCTCGTCCTCGGTCTGGCGCATCGCCGTGCCAAGCTCTTCGGTAGCGCCGAGCCATAAATAGCCGCCGGCCGAGAGGACCGGCACCGCGATGGAAACGGCCAGGGCGGTGCGCCAATTGCGCGGAAGTTCCCGTGCGTGCGGCGGGACCGTCTCCGCGGGCAGGTCTCCGGCGAGCGCCGTCTCGAGTTCTTCCCGGGCCTCCTCGAACTGCGCTTGGGTCAGCGATCCGCGGCCGAGATCGTCGCCTAGCTCCTGGAAGCGCTGGCGGTAAACCGAGAGCGCCGCTTCCTGGGGATCGCGGCCGGGCAACTCGCTCCGGCGCACTAGCGGCGGCACTATCAATCCCAATGCCACGGTGACCATCACGGCCGCGAGGCCCCAGAATACGATCACCGGCCGCTGGCGCGTGAAGTGGACAACACTCGAAACGCTCGCACCGGGCGCTAGCGTTAGGGGTCCTTCGTCCCGAGCAACCTGGCAACGCGCTCGCGTTCAGCGGGTGCGAGGGTGATGGACTGGCCGCGCCGGTGGCGCACGGTGCGCACCAGGAACCAAATCCCGGCGCATAAAATCACCGCGGGGCCGAACCAAAGCGCCAGGGTCTTAAGCGTGATGGGAGGCCGGTAGAGGACGAACTCGCCGTAGCGTCTTACCATGAAGTCGATGATCTCCCGATCGGTTCGGCCCGCTTGCATCATCGCGAAGATCTCGCGGCGCAGATCGCCAGCCAGCTCCGCGTGAGAATCGGCGAGCGATTGATTCTGGCACACGAGGCACCTAAGCTCGCCGGTGATCTCTTGGAAGCGTTGCTCTAGCCGGGGATCGCTGAACTCGAAGACGGCCGGATCGGCGGCCGCCGCGGCAAGCGCATAGGTCAAAGTCAACACCCCGAGCCAACGCATGGATTATTCGGCGCCGTTCGCGGGGCGTGGGCCGGTCTCCCGCAGCCGCGGCAGCAGCTCCGACTCGACCACCGCGGGGGTCAGCGGTCCCACGTGCTTTAAGCGGATGACGCCGCCGGCATCGACCAGGAAGCTTTCGGGAACGCCGTACACGCCCCACTCGATCGCGGCCCGCCCGTCGCCGTCATAGGCAATCGTCTCATACGGATCGCCCAAGCGCCGCAGCCAGGCGAGCGCTTGTTCACGCTCATCCTTGTAGTTCAATCCGATGATCCGCAGTCCGCTCGTGCGCGCCAGATCGAGGAGCAGAGGGTGCTCATCGCGGCAGGCTACGCACCAGCTCGCCCACACGTTGACCAAGGTGGCCGTGCCTTTTAAGTCTTGGGTGTTGATGCGTTTCGCCGGGTTGCGCAATTGCGGGAGATCGAATGCGGGCGCGGGATTATCGATAAACGGGGAGGGGACGAGCTTTGGGTCGCGCTCTAGACCCGCGGTGAGGAGGGCCACTAACAGTATAAAGGCCGTTAAGGGCAGCAAGTAACGCACCACGGCCCAGAGCTTGTTAAAAAATCTACTGCGCTCGGGATCTCGCGTTCCGGCGGTGCTCGGAATCCTCATGTATTTCAACATACGCTCCGGTTCCTGCGCTCCGGCGGAACGCGACCTCTCTTCGCTCGCGACGATTTTTTCACGAGCTCTCAGGCCACCGGATCCGTGGCGCCGTCTAGGCGGACGGGAGCAGGCCGCCGACCAAAGCGGTAGCGCCGATCGCTCGCGGCCAGGATCCCCCCGAGCGCCATTACCACTGCGCCCAGCCAGATCCAACGCACGCAAGGTTTCACCTGGATGCGCACGCTCCATGCCTCTTTACCGATCGGCTCGCCCAAGGCCACATAGAGATCGCGGGTGAATCCGGCATCGATGGCGGCTTCGGTCATGGGGCTGGTTTGCACGCGATAGGTCCTCTTCTGCGGTTGCAGCTCCGCGACCACTGACTCCTCGCGTAGGGCTACGATCCTAGCCTCGGTCGCGTCGTAATTGGGGCCCTGCACGCGCCGCAGCCGCTCCATGCGAAAACGGTATCCGCCGAGCTCTGCTGTTTCCCCAATGGCAAGCTTCACATCCCGCTCGACCCCATACTGGGAGGTCACCGTCACCCCCGCCAGCGTGAGCGCAAAGCCGAGGTGAGCCAAGGCCATGCCTGAAAACGCCGGTGATAACGCCCGCATCATCCCTTTCAAGGTGTGTTGATGCGCCCAACGGTCACGTACCGCGAGTACGGTGCTCAGCAGGACCCAGGCCGCCACGAAGAGACCGAGAAACGTGAAAATCACCTTCCCTTGGCCAAGCACGATAGCGGCGGTCACCGCGGCGGTGGCGCAGGCGAAGGCTACGGGCCGCAATCCGTTCGCGAGCTCACGCCCGCCGTGGCTTTTCCAGCGCGTCCGCGGACCCAGTCCGAGCGCCAGCCCCAAGAGCAGCATCAGCGGTACGAAGACCGTATCGAAGTACGGAGGTCCGACCGAGATCTTCCCGAGCCCGAGGGCATCGAGCAACAATGGATACAGGGTGCCCAATAATACCGCGGCCGCCGCGACCAAGAGCACGATATTATTGAAAAGCAAGAAACCCTCGCGCGAGAACGGATCGAAGCGTCCGGTATCGATGATGCGCGGAGCGCGGATGGCGTACAGCAAGAGCGATCCGCCCACGGTAAGCCCTAAGATAACGAGGATGTAAACACCGCGCTCGGGATCGGTGGCGAAGGCGTGCACCGAGGTCAATACGCCGGAGCGCACCAGGAACGTTCCGAGCAGGCTCAACGTAAAGGCGCAGATCGCCAGAAGACAAGTCCAGCGCTTAAAGGCATCGCGTTTATCGGTGACGGCGAGGGAATGAATCAACGCCGTGCCGAGGAGCCAGGGCATGAAGGAGGCATTTTCGACCGGATCCCAGAACCACCATCCGCCCCAACCGAGCTCATAGTAAGCCCACCAGCTCCCGAGCGTGATGCCGACCGTCAGAAAAATCCAGGCCATGAGCGTCCACGGACGCGACCAGCGGGCCCAGGGCGCGTCGAGCCGGCCGCCGATCAAGGCCGCGATGGCGAAGCTGAAGGCGACCGAGAACCCCACGTAGCCCATATACAGCATCGGCGGATGCATCACCAGCCCCGGGTCCTGCAACAGCGGGTTGAGATCGCGGCCCTCGGCGGCGGCGGGGAACTGGCGCGCGAAGGGATTGGAGGTCAAGAGCATGAACGATAGGAACCCCACGTTGATGATCCCCATGACCGCCAGGACACGGGCCACGAAGGCGAGCGGCATGGCATGGCTGAAGCAAGCGACGGCGACCATCCAAACGCTCAGGATCAGGCTCCAGAGGAGCAGAGAGCCCTCGTGGGCGCCCCAGACCGCGGCGATGCGGTAGGGCAGGGGAAGCGCCGTGTTGGAGTTGTTGGCGACGTAGACGACGGAGAAGTCATTGCCGATGAAGCTCGCGATCAGACACCCGAAGGCCAGGGCTGAAAACAAGCACTGGGCCGTCGCGGCGGGGCGCGCGAGCGCCATCCAGCGCACCCGGACGAGTTGGGCGCCGGCGAGCGGCAAGGCGAATTGCAGGGTGGCGATGACCAAGGCCAGGATGAGCGCGAAATGACCGAGCTCCGGAATCACGGCGCAGTCTCCTTGGCTTTGGGCAGGTGCGCCGCCAGCTCGGGCGGCATGTAGTTTTCGTCGTGTTTAGCGAGCACCTCGTTGGCGTTGAAGACTTGGTCCGCTGCTAGACGCCCCTGCGCCACTATGCCTTGACCTTCCCGGAACAGATCGGGCAGCAGCCCCTCGTAACGTACCCTGACCGTATTTTGCTGGTCCGTTAAATCGAAGCTTATCTTGAGGCTATCGGGTGTCCGCTTCACGCTGCCTTTGATCACGAGCCCGCCCAGGCGGATCGCCGCCGCCGGAGGCACTTCGCCGTGGAGCAATTGCGTCGGCGTATAGAAGAACAGGACGTTGCTGCGTAAAGCGGTGAGCCCCAAGGCCGCCGCGGCGGAGACGCCCGCCATGATTAAGGTGATCGCGATGATCCTGCGACGGCGCGGTGTCATGTCCAATCCCCGCCGGTTTTATCGAGCGCGGCGGGTGGTGCGGATGCCGAGCGCCGTGATTTATTCCGGAGTTGTCCTGTCAGCCGGCGGCGCCAGGCCAGGGAGCTCCGCAAGAGTCCGAGCATAACGACGGCCGCGACGCCATACGCGGACCACACATAGAACCCGTAGCCGCCCATCGAAAAGAATTCGCGCATAGTGCTAGCCCCGCAACACGTCGCCTACCCAGGGGTTGGTGCGCTCGCGCTCAAGCAATTCGCAGCGCGCACGCACGAGCAGCAAACTCACATAATAGCCGAAGAAAGCGAGCGCCATCACGAGCAAGGGCGCGAGCATGGACCCATGGATAGCGGGCGCGCCGAAGCGCGTGACCGTCGGTCCTTGGTGCAAGGTGTGCCACCACTCGACGGAATAGTGAATGATCGGCAGATCGACGGCGCCCACGAGCGCCAGCACCGCGGCGGCCCGGGTCGCGGTCCTGCGATCCTCGATGGCCTGCTCCAAGGC
>JBOIDH010000195.1:0-5073 GCA_050740495.1 Gammaproteobacteria bacterium
CGTGAGGGCCAAGGTTGGACGAAATTTATTCTACCAAAGTCTTATTCTATGACCACAGTCGCTTTTCAGAAAATCCTCCATATGGAGTACCTGTAGAGTTGTGTATGGGCCGCATACCTGCGCGCGCCTACAGGTCGACGTTTTTACTACAGGACATTCCGCTCCCGCGGGAGCCGGGTGACAAGGGGCGCGTAATAGGTGCGCTCTTCCCGCGCCCCAGCGAGGTATCCACAGACACACTGGGCGTCCCAGGTTGCCAGAATAATCGGACGCCTTACTGCAGAATGCTTATAGGAGCGGCGAGCGCGCCGAATCGTCTTCCGAGTACTGCAATTGTCCGCATCATGCGCTTAATTCGTCGAAAAAACGATGCACGGTTTCAAGCTGTGCTGCCACCGATTCCAGTGTGTTCATGTGAGCGCGGAAGGCGGCGGAGCCGACTAAGCCCTTGGTGTACCAGGAGATGTGCTTGCGCGCCACGCGCACGCCGGTGAAGGTTCCGTAAAACGAATACAGGTCATCGAGGTGACCGAGCAGTATGCGATGGATCTCCTCAACCTGCGGCGGCGGCAGCTCCATGCCGGTCTTAAGATAGTGCTCGATCTCGCGGAAAATCCATGGACGGCCCTGCGCCGCGCGGCCGATCATCACCGCATCGGCGCCGGTGTATTCGAGAACGTGTTTCGTTTTCTGCGGCGTGGCGATGTCGCCGTTGGCGATCACGGGAATTTTCACCGATTGTTTAACCGCCCTGATGGTGTCGTACTCGGCTTCGCCCATGTACATGCAGGTGCGCGTGCGGCCATGGATTGCGAGTGACCGAATGCCCGATTGCTCGGCAATCCTGGCGACAGTGAGCGCATTCTTATTATCCTTGTTCCAGCCTGTACGGATCTTCAAGGTGACGGGAACACTCACCGCTTTGACGACGACCTCGAGAATGCGCGCCACCAACGCTTCATTCTGCAGCAGCGCAGAGCCGGCGTAGACATTGCAGATTTTCTTGGCCGGGCAGCCCATGTTGATATCGATGATCTGGGCGCCGCTGTCGACGTTGTAGCGCGCGGCTTCGGCAAGCATGCCCGGATCGGCGCCGGCGATCTGGATCACCTTGGGCTCGACCTCGCCTTCATGGTTACCGCGGCGGATGGTTTTCTCCGATCCCCATAACAGCGAGTTGGACGCGACCATCTCCGAGACCGCCATACCGGCACCCATCCGTTTGCAGAGCTGCCGGAAAGGCCGATCGGTCACGCCCGCCATGGGTGCAACGATCAGATTGTTCTTAAGACGGATGGAACCGATCTGCATGGAGTCAAAAAAACTCTCCCGGCAAGAAACGTGCGCAGAAACTGCTCTCGCTCCCCATCAATGCGCGCCGGCCTCGTTGCCCCAGATCTCTTGCAGCCGCGCCTCTCGCCCGCAAGTGTAGCGGTAGTACCGATAGCGCAGGGGATTCTTCTTGTAGTAGTCCTGGTGATAGTCCTCGGCCGGATAAAAGGTTCCGGCGGCGACGATCTGGGTCTGGATCGGGCTCTTTAATTTTCCGGACTTCTCCAGCTCTGCCTTGCTCGCATCGGCCAGTTTCTTCTGCATCTCGTCATGCGTGAAAATCGCGCCGCGGTACTGCGGTCCGCCGTCGCAGAACTGGCGGTCCTTGACCGTGGGATCGACGCTGCGCCAGTAGACGTAAAGCAGCCTCCGGTAGCTGACTCTGGCCGGATCGAACACGATTTCCACGGCCTCGGCATGACCGGTGGCGCCGGCGGAGACTTCCTCGTAACTGGGGTCGGGTTTGCTGCCGCCGATGTAGCCGGAGACGGCCGAGATCACGCCGGGCACTTTCTCGAAGTCGGATTCGGTGCACCAGAAGCAACCGCCGGCAAACGTGGCCTTGGCGGTGGCCGGCGAAGCGGCGCCGGAGAAGCTGGCGCACAGTGCCAGCACGAGCGCAGCGGCGGCGCGCTTGATCGGCGGGTTCATGTCAGGTCCTCAGAGCTTGTGAATAAATCTGCTGTGCGTCCCGATCGCTGTGTCGCGTGCTCGTTCGCTCCTCGCCTATCGAGTTGATATGTCTCGTCGCTTCCTCCGCGGCTCCTGGCGCTCGGGGCTGCTCGCGACGATTTATTCACAACCTCTTAGGTCCTCAGCTCAGGCAGCGGCTCACCTGCCGCCACGAAGTGCAGCGCGACGCCGTTGTTGCAGTAGCGAAGACCGGTAGGCGCGGGGCCGTCGTCGAACACATGACCCTGGTGGCCTTCACAGCGGGCGCAGTGGTACTCGGTGCGCGGCCAGATCAGCTTGTAATCGGTCCGCGTGGCGATGCGGCCGGGCAGCATGTCGAAGAAGCTGGGCCAGCCGGTGCCGCTCTCGAACTTGTGCTTGGCGTCGAACAGCGGCAGGTAACAGGCGGCGCAGAGGAACAGGCCCGGACGTTTCTCGCCGTTGAGCGGGCTGGTGCCGGGCCGCTCGGTGTCTTCCTCGAACAGCACCTGGTACTGCTCGCGGCTGAGGAGTTTCTTCCACTCGTCTTTGGATTTCATCAGCTTGCTGACTCTAGGTTTGGACTCGGTGGCCGCGGCCCCCTTGGAAGCGATGCCCAATCCCAACGTGGCGCCGACACCGGCGAGGGTGCGCAGAAAGTTTCGTCTGTTCATGAGTTGAGAGGTTGTGAAAAAACCTACTCCGCTCGGGATCTCGCGTTCCGGCGGTACTCGGAATCCTCATGTATTTTCAATATACACTCCGGTTGCTCGTCCCATCCTTGGGACTCGCCCCTTCGGGGCGTGCGCGCCGTTTCGCTCCCGGCGAAACGGTCCTGCGGAAAGCCAGGGCCAGGGAATGGCCCTGTTTGGCGCGCCGAGGATGCAGCGCGACCTCCCTTCGCTCGCGACGGTTTTTTCACAACCTCTTAGGTTACGTTGAAGCTGCCGTTATGGACGCGCACGCAGAGCCTTAGTTCCCCCCGGCGCCGATACGCCGCGTTCGGCCCGCTTCAGTTCGCGCGTTTCCTTTCGAGCGGCTTCTGCTCCCCGATAGCGATGAAACTGGCCCAATAGTAGGGATGGGCGCGGGTGGGATTCTTGAGCATCGTAAGCTGCGCTTCGCGCAGCGCCTGCGAGCGACCGGCGCCGGCCTGAAGCCGCCGGTAGTAATCGATCATCAAGTCCTTGGTGGCCGCATCGTCGACCTTCCACAGGCTTGCTATCTGGGTGCGCACCCCTGCCAGTACCAGCGCCCGTCTCAGCCCATAGACTCCTTCGCCGTTCTGCACGGCCCCCACCGCGGTCTCGCAGGCCGACAAGACCGCTAACTCCGTACCGGCAAGATCAAGCCCGGCGACTTCCAGGGCGGTGAGCACGCCATCGTCTTCTCCTGAGCGCAGCCGGTTGGCCCCGGCGAGGGCGAGGCCCGAGCGCAGCAGCGGGTTCTCGCCTTTAGGGGCCTGCAATCCCTCTTGGCCCGGAAGGTGAGGGCCTGACAACGCTACGCCCCGATCGCCCTGCAATCCATCTTGGCCCTGCAGGTGACCGGCTTGGGACTCGAGGTCTAGGCGCTGGTCTTCGAGGAAGAAGCCGTGGGTGGCAATGTGCAGGATCCGCGGTCCTGTCACTTGCTTGAGTGCCGCCTCGGTAGCCTGGCTCTTCATCAGCACCTGCTCGTCCTTTAATTTGAGGATGCCCTTCAAGGCCTGAGCCTCGGCTGCCGTGCCCGGCAACGGATCGAACTTCATCGCTCCGGCAGCCCGGTCGGTTGAGCGCCTGTTCTCGGAGGCAGGGGCGGCGGCCGTCTTGTCGAGCAGGCCGAAGTCGGGATCCGCGATGACAATCGGCGTTTGCCGGCTGGGCAGCGCCGATGAAAGACGCAGCAGATCTCGGCCGCTGGTGAGATAGGTGATCTGCCAGCGTTCGGTCAGGTAGCGCTGCCCTACATCGACGAGGGCGCCGAAAGGCAAGAGGTTCAGCATGCCGTCTGGCGACAGAAGGATTTGGCGGACATCCCCAAGATGGGGGCGCAGAGGCTGTATCAACTGGAGATCGAGCTCGTGGGCAAGCACGCCGACCAGCGAACTACGCGGATCGCGCAGCGCCACCAGCAAGTCGGAGAGGGTGTGCTCGATCGGAGCAGCCTCGCCCAGATCCACCGCCACCGGCTGCCCCGCTCGCTTGAGCACGTAAGCCACATAGCGGACTGCGCCCCACTCCTGCTCCTGCCCCTTGGGCTTGGGATTGAACGGATCATAGCGGAACCACTCGATCAGCACCGCATCCGCTGGGATCGCCCGCTGCACGCGCTCCACCGTGACGGTCTCGGTTCGGGTGCGGAACTCAGTGCTGCGCTGGCTTAGTTGTCCTTCCAGTGCCTCGATCGTGTTCTTCAGCTCGTCCAGTAGCGCGCGATAGTTCTCCGAAGGCATCGCTCCCGGACCGCGAAAGATCAAGGCCGCGTACCGGGCGATAGTCTCGCGCCACTGGGCAAATCGTTGCTGGTCCTCTGCCGACAAGCTGCGTCTGACAGAACTGTACGTATCGGCCAGCACATCCAACACCCGCCCCTTGCGTTGCAGCACCACCTGCAGGGCCAGTGAGTCAACATCCGCAACCTTGCCGCGGGCAGCCAAGGAAAAGGTCACCGCACGATGCGTATTGCCGGTAAGCGTCTCTATATAGGCTCGCTTGCGGGATTCATCCCCTAAGGCCAGAACGCCCTGGGCATTCGATTCGTCGATCTGTACAACGCGCCGAAGGTTATCTTTAGTCTCAGACCAGCGATCCTGGGCCCAAAATAGTAAGGAAAGGTTGTTCAGGCTCGTTGCGGTGTCGGGGTGCGCCGGGCCCAGGGCCTTTTCCGAGATCGCCAGGGCGCGCTGGTAGAGCGGCTCGGCCTTGCTGTAGGCGCCCGTGTCCTGATAAAGCGCGGCGAGGTTGTTCAGGCTCCGGGCGGTGCCGGGATGGTCCGGACCGAGAGTCTTTTCATGGATGGCCAGGGTGTGCTGGAGCAGCGGCTCGGCCTTGGCGTAGGCGCCCGTGGCCTGATAGAGCAGGGCGAGGTTGTTCAGGCTCTGGGCGGTAT
>JBOIDH010000196.1:0-5039 GCA_050740495.1 Gammaproteobacteria bacterium
GGAAAACGCGCCCCACCAGGCGCCCGATCCCCGGAGGATCGAGAAGGCTCGCGCCGCTGGTCGCAAACATCACCGGATCGACCACCCAGGGTAGGCCGGGCGCTTGGGCTTCGATCAGATCGCAGATGGCGTCGATGACCGCGGCGCTGTAGAGCATGCCGGTCTTGATGCAGTCGGCGCCGGTGTCCTCGATCACGGCTTCCGCCTGGCGGGCGACGAAAGCGGGATCGATGCCGACGATCGCATGGACGCGCTTTGTGTTTTGCGCCGTCAGCGCGGTGATTGCGGTGGCGGCGCGACCGCCGAGGGCGGCAATGGTCCTGATGTCGGCCTGAATCCCGGCCCCGCCGCTCGAATCGGACCCGGCGATGACCAGTACGCGGCCCTGCATGCGATTCAGACGCTAGGGGCGCCGCGTTTCTCCAACAGATAGTCTAACCACAGAGCGGAGAGCTTTTCCTGAACGGAGTTCTGCCGCAACCGCGCATTCAAGTGGGGAAAGTCGACCCGATCGAGCTCTTGGTCCTGGTTGTAACACGAATAGACGAAATATTCCTGGCCGGTCCTGGGATCGATGTGCTTGCACAGGCATTGCGCGCATACGCCCTTCATCATGCACTGCATGGGAGAGTTGATCGAGCCGATGGCGATGTGCTTAGGTTTCAGATAGGGTTTTAGTATTCCATTGCGGGCTTCTTTCACGGCCGCCATCATGCGATCGGAACCGATGGCAATGATATGGTCGACATCATCCAGATGGACCGGCGTATCTCCGAGCTTGCCCTTGGCATAGGCCACCATGGCATCGAGGATGTTACCTATGAAACTCTTGTCCTGGGGTCGCGTGATCGGGATCGGCCGCGCCGTGGGCGCGGGATCCACGGACCACACGATCACATCCGACGCGGCCTCGATGTCCTCGACCTTGAAGACATCGTCGACGTTCTTGTAACCGGCGAAATAGATGACTCGATTGCCTGCCGCGCGCAAGGCTTTTCCGATCGAGAACAGCACCGCATTGCCCAATCCGCCGCCCGCGAGCATGACGGTTTTACCCGAGGGGATGTCGGTCGGCGCGCCGGTCACGCCCATCACAACGACCGCATCCCCCGGTTGCCACAGCCGGCAGAGCCGCGAGGAACTTCCCATCTCGAGCGCAATCAGCGCTATCAAGCCCTTCTCCTTGTCCACCGAGGCGCCGGTGAGCGCCAAGCCTTCCGCGGCCAACACAGTGCCTTCCACCCGCGGGGCGAGCGTCTCGAGATTTTGAACTCGATAAAACTGACCGGGACGAAACTTGCGCGCTTGCATCGGCGCATGGACCACGATCTCGATGATGGTGGGCGTGAGCCGTTGGACCGCTATCACGGTCGCGAGCAGTGACTCATCGAGCGTGGCGTGAAACGCCCGCAGCGCTCGATCGCGGTGGCGCTGATCGGCAGGATCGAGTTGGCGCAGTTCGCGTTCGAACAATCTCACGATGTACGGATAGCCGTCACGGGCGCTGGCCATCGCCTTGACAACGTTCCCCGCGTACACCGGATGGTTGTCCCCATAGAACGTAATAAACTTACCTTGCCTCTGATACGAGGTGAAGGGCGCGCGCTTACCGACTTTCGGCGCGGTGAGATCGCGCATCGCTTCCAGACCGTTCGCATTCGGCTCGTATCTTTGATAGAAGCGGGCCTTGGCGTCCATCTCGAAACTGCCGGGGTGTTCGCTCTCGTAGATCGTATTGGGCGAGGTGCCGGCGGCAATGAAAAGGCTGCGCAGCGGCACTTCAACCTCAACTCCTGCGGCGATCCAGCGGCCGTCCTTTGGAGTCAGACGCTCGAAACGCACCGCCCGCAGATGGCCGAAGCGATCGCCAATGGCCTCGCTAGGACTCATGCCTTCCGCGAAGGCAATGCCTTCCTCCAGCGCTTTTTCGATCTCTTCGTGGTTCTGTCTGTACGCCGGAGCGTCGCGCAGGCCTTTGCGGTAGAATAATGTCACGCCGCCCCATTGCTCGATCAACGGCAGGAAATTCGGGATTTCGCCGGCCGCAAGAGCGCGCGAGCGCTCGGCGCGTATGGCGCGTCCGTGATCAAGCAATTCATCCAGGATCAGCAGTTCCTCTTCGTCGTAACGGGCACGCACCGATTGCTCTTCATAACGCCTCGCCAGCACTTGGTAACGGCGCAGGACCCTCTCGACCTGGACCGGATAATAAGCCAGCAACTCGGTCGCCGTGTCGATCGCCGTGAGTCCGCCGCCGATGACTCCGGCGGGCAACCGCACCTGAAGGTTGGCGAGGGAGGAATGTTTCGCGGCGCCGGTCAGTTGCAGCGCCATGAGAAAATCCGAGGCCTTGCGGATCCCGCGCATGAGGTTATTCCCGAGCTCGATGATCGTGGGTTTGCCGGCGCCGCTCGCGACGGCGATATGGTGAAACCCGAGATCCCAGGCCTCGTTGATCGTCAGCGTGCCGCCGAAACGAATGCCGCCGTAGCAGCGAAACGTCCGCCGCCGGGCGAGCGTGAGATAGATGACCTTGAGAAAGTTCTTGTCCCAACGCACGGTGATGCCGTATTCCGCTACCCCGCCGAAACCCGTCATGACGCGGGTATCCAAGGCCTCGTAGAGCGAGCCAAAATCCCGGACCGGCCGCGGTGGTAGATCCCAATCGCCGCTCAAGTCTCGCGGCAGAGGCTCGATCTTCAAACCATCGATGCCGGCCACGCCGAACCCCTCGTTAAGTAGGTAATGGGCCAAGGTGTAGCCGGCGGGGCCGAGGCCGGCGATGAGCACATTCTTACCGTTATAGGGCAGGGCCACGGGGCGTTTGGCATTGAGCGGATTCCAGCGCGTGAAAAGCCCGTAGATCTCGAACCCCCACGGCATGAACAAAACCTCGGTCAGGACATTGGTTTCGATCTGTGGAATATTGACGGGCTCGGTCTTCTGGTAGATGCATCCCTTCATGCAGTCGTTGCAGATCCGGTGACCCGTGCCCGGGCACATCGGGTTGTCGATCATGATGAGCGCGAGCGCTCCGATATTGTCCCCCTGCCGCTTGAGCACGTGCATTTCGGAGATCTTCTCCTCCAGCGGGCAGCCGGTGAGCGTCACCCCGAGCGGGTTCACCTTGAAGCTCCCGTCTCTGCGGTTGCGCATGCCCTTGGAACAGGAATCGGTATCGCGATCGTGACAATAAATACAGTGATCTATTTCATATAACACGTGGCGCTCGTCGTAGCGGGGATCCGTCAGAGCAAAGCCGTCGCGCCGCCGGCGCCGCGCCATCGGTCCGATGAGGACCGGATAGCCGTCGCGTTGGAGCTGCTCGGCATGGACCAGGTGCTGGAAGTCCGTTTTTCGAGCTTGCTTGAAGCTTACCCAATTCGCCACCGTTGCGTTCATTCCCGCATCGTGGCGCGCGGCGAAGCTCCAGCGCTCGATGCGATCGTAAAGCGCGAGCACGAACGCCTGGGCGCGCGTTTCGATCAAGCAATCGGCGAAGGTCGCCCGGGCTTCCGGGTCGGCCTCGATACGGGCGCGAATGGCGCACAGGTCTTGCTCTAAGCGCTCGCCCGCCGGCTCTTGCCTTGAGGTCCGTGCGGCGCAGCGCTGCCGCAGACGACAAAGCTCGCTCGCGACGCCGGCGAGTGCCCGCTCAGGATCGCGCGCGTGGGCGCCGGGAGCGATGATGCGTTTAAGAATCCCGATTTGCCGCTGCAATTGCTGGAGGTCCCAGGTGATCAGATCCTCCGGCTTGAACTTTTCTTGCGCATGCGCCAGGACTTCGTTGCGGAAGACAAAAACCGTGTCCAGTTCTTCTTGTATGGCAGCACGCTGGCGGTCGCGCTCGCTCGCGACGCCGAAGAGCTCGGCGACGAATTCCCCGACGTAAAGCGCCATGCGCACGAGCAAGTCCGATATCGTTTGCGGCGGCAGTCCTTCGCCCAATGTGGCGCGGTATTGCCCGAACTCAGTAGACAGAGCGGGGTTTCGATCCGCGACGTAATCATCGAAAACAGCAAGCAGATCCTGTAGCCGGCGGGGCTCGTATAGGTCCGCATACGCAAACGCGGTAAATCCGAGCGCTAGATTTACTTGCGCGGATGCTGAGACGCCGGCCGTGGGGTATGGCGGGACGCGTTCGGAAAACTCCATGACAAATGGTTTAAAGTAAACGCGTCGCTATGCCGCGGGCCAATCGCTGAAGGGATAAGGCTTATCGTCCGACTTGAAGGTCACATACACCAATAGCTGATAGATATAGGTACTGAGCCGCTGGCCAAAATCCACGAGGCGCGGATTGATGTCCCCGGTAACGAGCTTTGAACCGAACTGAAACAGCGCGACTCCCCAAGCGACGAGCTCGGCGACGGTATAGATGACCGCGAACAGCAACATGTAAGCGCCTCGCTTCCAAGTCTCGCCGTTCTGAAAATGCTCCGCAAAGCTCATGTCATTCTCCCCTTAGCCGCTCATGATAGACACAAAAAACCCGCAATGCCATGCGCACGCGGCGGGGGTACCTTAGGATCTGGGGCCGGCGCGAGCGTAGCGCCGCGGTGAATGATACCGCCCCCGGGCACGGTAGCGGTAATAGGGGGGATTAAGAACGCTGCTAAGTCAGGGAACGGGCGATGAGCTCCCGGCCTTGGCGGGTAATGAACCCGTCCTCGGTAATCAGCCCAGCGTCGACGCACGTGTGGTAGAGCTGGAGCGATCCTCCGCTCGGCACATAGACGGTGCCGTCTCCATAATGATGGTCTAACAGCCGCGCGAACTCGCCGGTGTTTGCCGCCATCGCCTTGAAGGTATTCATCTCTTGTTTCCCTGTCACCTCGGTTCGCATCGTGAACATGTGTTCCGGATCCTCACCGATCTCTATGCGGATTGTGTGCCTATGGATTTGGCGCACGCCGATGTCCCCATATCGACCGGTAAACGCGGGAAGATAAGGCTGCGGGTAATCATGACGCTCACTAGAATAGGCGACAGGAATAGAGAGTTCTGTGAACAATTACCACCTGGTTTGTAACTTATGC
>JBOIDH010000197.1:0-4995 GCA_050740495.1 Gammaproteobacteria bacterium
CAGCTTTACGGTGGCTTCAACGGCGGCACCGTCGCATCGAGTTTCAACACCCATGAGTCTACCCGGCCGGGAGAGCTAAGCCACCCCTGCCTCCTCAACCCCGAAGGCGCTCGTACCGAATACGAGATCGAACGCAGTCAAGACCCGATGCGGCCGCGCTACGATGCCGACATCGGAACGTGGGTCGCGCCCTTCTTGATGGGACCGATAAACACGCGGGTCGTACGCCGTAGCGCCGCGCTTTACGCTCAATGCGGAGAGCCGTATGGCTCGGAGTTCGTCTACCAAGAATATCAGAGGTTCAACCGTCCGTTCGCGCGGATCAAAGCCGCCGCCGCGACGGCTGGCATAGCCCTGTTCGAGAGCGCGATGTGGCGACCTTCTATCCGTCGGCTGCTAAAACCCTTGCTGCCTGTACCCGGTAGCGGCCCTTCTGAGAACACCATGGCAAATGGCTGGTTCCGCTGTCAGCTCCTAGGGCTCAGTGACGATGGTCGTAGAGTGAGTGCTCTTATCTCTGATCGAGGCGATCCAGGGAACCGGGCCACGGTGAAATGCCTGTGCGAGTCGGCGTTGAGCCTCATATCGAACACCGATGCCCTGCCTGGCGGGTATGAGCGCGGAGGCGTCCTGACGCCGGCCACCGGGCTCGGTGAGGTACTCGCGGAACGACTGCGCGAGGCGGGAATGATCATTGAAATAAACACCGCTTGATTGTAGGCTACAGAAACCTGTGCTCCGCAAGTATTCTCGGCCTTTTAATGTCGTTGTACCTAGCGACGCGTCATGCCCGCAGTGGGCACCTGGGGTTCCCAAAGCGGAGTCGTGCACCTGCGCCGTTGCTCACCGACGGAATGCCTCCCCGCAGGGAATATTTTTTGATTGATATAAACGCTGCGGCACCGACATTTTAGGCGTAAAGCGCAACCCGACCGTCTCCCGGTACGGTGCTGCGGACATCGCCATGATATCGATGCGCAAAGAGTCTATCGCTGGGACGGCCGGAGGAATTCACAGACCTCAAGAACGCGATGATCGAAATGCCCGAAAGCAAGGGCGCTTACGTCTTGGTCCTTTCGGTTAAGAAGACTCAGCGGCTCGTCATCGGCCGGTTGGGAAGGTTCACGTTTATCCCGGGATTTTACGGGTACGTCGGAAGCGCCTGCGGCCATGGCGGCATTCGAGCTCGCCTCAGCCATCATCTTGCATCTGTTGGCGAGCTCCACTGACACATCGACTATTTGCTCACTTTCGCCACGCCCACCGAGGTATGGTATGCCCTCTCCGATCGCAAACTGGAGCAGGAGTGGGCTGAAATGCTTCAGCATTCGGGGAGGTTTCAGACCCCGATCGCGCGCTTCGGTGCATCGGATTATCGCCGCAGCCGAACGACGCATCTGTTTTATTCGAAACAGCACCCTTCGTTTCGGTGGTTCGAGGCGAAGGTCAGGGAAGTCTTCGAACCGAACATCCGACCGCAGCGATTGGCGTTAGCGACAAGCTCCGGCGCCTGATGCTAGCCCAGGATTCTGTTAGTGAATGCCAACACGACAAGAAACGTGTATTAGGCGAAATCCAAGTCTAGGCCGCCACAGGTTTTAAATAGACCATGACAATGCGACATCCAGCAAAACGCTCAGCTTTTGTGACCGTCAGAAGCCCTAACTCTGGAGGGTAAGAACAACATTTTCCGGGATCTCGACGGTGCGCCAGGTGGGACCAAGAACGTTTTTGTTCGTTTTTTGTGAGCTACAATCAGGATCATGCCGGTCAAGCAAGTCCTCACCGAAAGCCGCGTCCCGGTCAAGGTCTATACCGACGAGATCGAGGGCTCGGCGCGCCAGCAGCTCTTGAACATCGCGACCTTGCCCTTCGTGCATCACCATGTCGCGGCGATGCCCGATGTGCATACCGGGATCGGGGCCACGGTCGGGTCCGTGATCGCCACCCACCGGGCCATCATCCCGGCTGCGGTGGGGGTGGACATCGGCTGCGGCATGATGGCCGCGCGTCTATCGCTCACGGCCGATGTGCTCGATGAGAAACGCTTGCAACTCGTATTCAATCAGATCGGCCGCGACGTGCCGGTCGGCCGCGGCCAGCACCGCGAGGAGCGGGCGTCCGGCGAGGCGGCGCGGCCGTTCGAACCTCTGCTCCGTCGCATCCTCGAAAAGCACCCCGGGGTCCGGAAGGCCTGCGGCAAGTCCACGAACTGGGTCCTGCAGATGGGGACGCTCGGGGGCGGCAATCACTTCATCGAGATCTGTCTCGATGAGGACGGGCGGGTGTGGGTGATGCTGCACTCGGGCAGCCGCGGGATCGGCAACGCCATCGGCACCTATTTCATCGATCTAGCCCGGCGCGACATGGAGCGCTGGTTCATCCAACTCCCGGACCGTGACCTCGCCTATCTGCCCGAGGGCAGCGAGCATTTCGAGGACTACATCGAGGCCGTGGGCTTTGCGCAGGCCTATGCGGCACGGAACCGCGAGGCGATGATGAAGCTCATCCTGGCGGCGTTACGGAGACACCTGCCGCCCTTCGAGGTCACCTCGGAGGCGGTGAACTGCCACCACAACTATGTCGAGCGCGAGCACCATTTCGGCGCCGACGTGTGGGTGACCCGCAAGGGCGCGATCCGCGCGCGCGAAGGCGATCTCGGGATCATCCCCGGCAGCATGGGCGCCAAGTCCTACATCGCGCGCGGCAAGGGTGCCGCGGACAGCTTCCAGTCCTGCGCCCACGGCGCCGGCCGGCGCATGAGCCGGAGCGCGGCCATGAAATCCTTCACCCGCGAGGACCTCGCGCGCCAGACCGAGGGTGTCGTGTGCCGCAAGGATGAGGGCGTCATCGACGAGATCCCCGGGGCCTACAAGGACATCGACACGGTGATGGAGAACCAGCGCGATCTCGTCGAGGTGGTGCACACGTTGAAGCAGGTGGTGTGCGTGAAGGGCTGACCGGCACGCTGTCCCACGTCGGAGGAGCTGACCTGCGCGCTAATGCTCGGCGCGGGCGGCGCTCCGGCGGCTCGCGTAATGTCCAATTACACGATCGCGCAGTTCTTGTACGCATCTATCTTTTGGTGGACCACCCGATTACAGGAGCTTGATAAACTCATCAACGGTCATGTTTGCCTGGCGAATGATCGCCCGGAGCGTGCCTCGGTCTAGTTCCTTGTGATCAGGCACGACAAGTTGGGCGAAGGGTATATCGCGTCGCAAGATGATGTGACTGCCGTGCTGGCGTTTCCGGTAGAACCCAGCTTTGGCAAGTGTGGTAACACACGCTTGACCGGAGATGGACGGGAGGACGCTCAAACCGCCACGAGCAGAGTATCAAACCGGTCTGCGGGTACAGCTAAGCCATCTTCTTCCAGGATAGCGATGTACCCTTCGATCGCTTCCTTGATGTTGGCGATGGCATCTTCCTTAGTCCGGCCTTGCGAAATACAGCCAGGGAGACTCGGACATTCCGCAACCCAATAATTGTCTTCCCCGCGGGATATGATGACCTGTCGCATGGTTTAACCGTAGAGCATCGAATGCACTTATTATACTGCGAGGTTTGGCTTCCGCCGTACGACAACACTTCACGAATTTCGGCTTGCGGGACTTTTGCGGGACGTCGTTAGACACTGTTAGACACTGTACGACATTTCATGTGCAACGGGCGACGAATAGTAGTTAATAAAAACAGTGGCTTACAGTAGGAGCAGGGGCCTCATAATCCCTTGGTCGTAGGTTCGAGTCCTACCGGGCCCATCATTAAAACCATAAGTTAGACGATTATTCTGATGTAATTAATTGCGGAGCGCTCCGCAGTGATGCATCCATAACCATTTGAAATGCCACACTTTGTCAAGGGACTGGCGACAACCGGGAACGCTGTCACCCGAATCGCGAAAGTGGAGTTGTCCCGGGATCGCGAGGGGCGTTTTTTCACCGAGCTCTTGAGTGCTACCTGCAGGGCAAGAAGGCACAGGTGCCGGTGCAGTCCGCAAAAAGTTTTTGCAATTAGGTGGCGGCTTGCACGAGCCGGTAATCGTAATGCACTCCGCCGAGCACCGGGCGATTAGAGACGACCCGCTTTTGAGGCAGCCGATGTGATCGGACGGCAACCGGTAGCGTCTCGGTTGGACTCGGGATCCCAGGCCTAGCGACAGATACGGTCGTACCTTGTTGTAGTAGGTAGCCCAGGGGCTTGCGCCCTTCTGTCCTGTCGTCTCCTACAGCCAGCTGTCGAGTGCCCTATCGGGATGTGGTCCGCCGACAACAGCGGGATTGTGAATCAGGCCAGCGAAGTGGACAGCCCACTGCTATATTTTGGTCAACAGGCGAACCAGTGAGGCAAGACGATGGATACCGAAACGTCGAGCATAACCGTTGAGGTCGCCGACCTCATCAGGCGGGCCAAGCAGGCGCAAGAGGCCATCGAGAGGTATACACAACAACAGGTCGATGCGCTCACCACCGCAGTCGCCTGGTCGGTCGTGCGCCAGGATCGGGCCGAAGCTTTGGCGAAGCTCGCCGTCGATGAGGGCGGCTTTGGCAACTACGCCGATAAGGTGACCAAGATCCGCAATCGCGTCATGGGCACCCTCGCCGATATTGCGGGGGTGAAGACGGTCGGCGTCGTCGAGGAACGTCCTGAAAAAGGATTGATCAAGATTGCGAAACCGGTGGGAGTGGTCGCAGCCCTCATCCCCACGACCGGACCTGATGCGACGCCGCCGCTCAAGACCTTGCTGGCATTGAAAGGCCGTAACGCCATCATCATCGCGGCCCACCCGCGCACGCAGAAGACGTCGGCGCTGGTGGTGCAATATATGCGCGAGGCCTGCACGCAGATCGGTGCGCCGGCGGATCTGGTCCAGCTGGTGGATAAACCCTCGCTTGCCAAGACCCAAGAGCTGATGCGTCAAGCCGACTTGATCGTGGCGACCGGAGGGGAGGGCATGGTCAAGGCCGCTTACAGTTCCGGGACTCCCGCCTA
>JBOIDH010000198.1:0-4973 GCA_050740495.1 Gammaproteobacteria bacterium
CATGGTCGAACTGGTGTTCGATAACTCCGAGGGCGGTTTTCTCGGCCAGTACGCGGGGTACGCGGAGATCGCCATCAAGCGGCAGATTAGCCGCGATGGCGGATCGGATTATTTTCTCAACGGCGTAAGTTGCCGGCGGAAAGACATTACGGATCTGTTTCTAGGCACGGGGCTCGGGTCGCGCAGCTATGCCGTCATTGAGCAGGGGATGATCTCCCGGGTTGTGGAAGCCAAACCAGAGGAGTTGCGGGTGTTTATGGAAGAAGCGGCCGGCATCTCCAGATACAAGGAACGCCGGAAAGAGACCGAGGCTCGGATCCGCGACGCTAAGGGCAATATTGCCCGCCTCACCGATATCCGCGACGAGTTGGAAAAGCAGATCTCCAAGCTCCAGCAGCAAGCGCGCGCCGCCGAGAAATTTCAGCGCTTGAGAGACGAGGAACGGCGGTTGCGGGCGGAATCGATAGCACTTACCTACCGTAAGCTTGAGCGCGAAGGCAACGAACACCGCCTGGTGACTCAAGCGCGGACCTTGGCCGTGGACGCCGCGATGGCGCAACTTCGCGAAATCGAGCTCGGGACAGAGCAGACCCGTCAGGCGCGAACTGCGGCGAATGACGGTTTTAATCAGGTGCAAGCGCGTTATTACAGCAGCGGGGCTGAAATTTCGCGCTTGGAGCAAGCAATCCAGCACGCCAAGGATCGCCAGCAGGCCTTGGAACAGGAATTGGAACGCCTCGGACAGGACCTTGCGCGGGCCGAGGGGCAAACTGTTGCGGACGAGCAGGCGTGCGCAAGCTTGAAAACGGAGATCGAACACCTTATCCCGCAGCAGGGGCGCGCATCAGAGGAAGAGCGGGAAGCCGGGGCGCGGCTGCTTGCGCAAGAGGCCGAGCTGCAAACACTGCAAACGGCGTTGGATACCCATGGCGAGGAGGCGACGCAGCTCTCCCGCGCCGAGAGCGCGGAGGGGGCGCGCGTTCAACACTTAAGCCAAAGCCTAGCAGCGACTCGCGAGCGGCTGCGGGGGTTACGGTCTGACCACAGTGCCTTGGCGTCGCGGGAAGAGGTTTCGTCTCTGGAATCGCTTTGCAGCGATCTCGCCGGGCTAGAATCGTCCTACCAGGGCTTGCAAGCCCGAAAAGCCGAGTTTCAGACGGCGATCCGAGAGTTGGACGGGCGGCGCGATCTCCTGAGCAGCGAATTAAATGATTTGCAGACCAAGTTGCAAGCCGCGATCGGACGGCGGGCGTCGTTGGAAGCGTTGCGCGACGGCCAGGCGGGCGTTGATCTCGGCGCGGCGCGGGCCTGGCTGGAATCCCAGGGGGTCGTGAACCCCGGGCGGGTGGTCCAGGAGCTTGCCGTCGATCCGGGCTGGGAGCCGGCCCTGGAGATGGTCCTGGGTGACTTTATTAATGCTTTTAAAGTAAAAACAATAACTAGTATCTCTAGTAAACTTGAGACCTATGGCCAAGGGCTGCTCTGCGCCCTCGAATCGGCGGATGGCGAGTGCAAAGATCCCGGTCCGGAACCTCTCGCCGCGGAGTTGCTGCTGAGCCGGGTGGGAGGACCGCATCCCATCACCTGTCTTCTGGGGGGCGTGTATCTCGCCGAAGATGTGCCGGCGGCGCTGTCCTTACGGCCGCGTTTGCGTTCCGGGGAGTCGGTCGTGACGCGTGATGGGGTGTGGCTCGGCTGCAACTGGATGAAATTAAAGCGTGCGGAGGGCGAGGACGGCAGTGCCCTGCGCGTGCAAAAGGACTTCAACGCCGCCTTGGAACGCGAGCATGGTTTCGCGGACCAGGCCGATGGGTGCGCGGCGCGCATGGCGGGCACGCGGCAGGCGTTGGCCAAAGCGGAGGAAGAAATCCGATCCCTGGAAGAACATCTCATCGATGTGCAGGGGCGGATCGGGGGTGCAAGGGAAAAGACCGCGGTGCGTCAGGCGGAAGATGAGCACATTCGGATGCGCAACGAAACCCTGGGCGCGGAGTTGCGTAGGCTCGAAGGACGCGACCAGGCCGGCACGGCCGAGCTCGAGGCGGCGGAGGTTCGCTTGGAATCAATACGCCGGGACCTGGACGCGCTCGAAGCCCGGCGGGCTGAGGTCGCCAGGAGCCGGGAGCAACAAAAAGCGCTGTTGCAAGGCGCGAAGGACGAGTGGCAAGGCGCTCGCGAACGCATGCACGAGATGGCGCTGCGGTTGGAGTCGATGCGCGCGCGTTGCAGATCCCTGGAGCAAGGCTTTAACCGCAATCGCCTCCAAGTCGAGCAAATGAGCGTGCGCCGCGACGAGTTACTGGCCGCGCTCGAGGAGGCCGCGCGGCCGCGCGACGATCTCAAGAAGGCGCTGCAACAAGCCTTGGAAGAGCGGCGAGGGGTGGAAGCAGAACTGGCTCAAGCCCGCGCGGACCTGCAGGCGCTCGATGCCCATCTGCGGGAAGGCGCGGAGCGTCGCGCGGAGACCGAAGGGGGCCTTCAGGGGCTGCGCGATGTGCTCGAGCAAGCACGCGTGCACGAGGAAAGCTTGCGGGTGCGGATGCAGACCCAGCACGACTTGCTCGCTCCGGCCGGTCATACCATGGAGCAACTGCTGCCCGGCCTCCCCGCCGAGGCCAATCCTGACGCTTGGCAAGAGCGCCTAAGTCACATCGTGCGGCGCATCGAGCGGCTCGGTCCAATCAACCTGGCGGCGGTGGACGAGTTCCAGCAACTGAGCGAACGCAAGAAGTACCTCGACGATCAACACGCCGATCTCAGCGAAGCGCTGGCGACCTTGGACGACGCCATGCGGCGGATGGATCGGGAGACGCGCGGCCGGTTCAGAGAGGTATTCGAGGCAGTCAATTCGCGCTTGCAGTCGATGTTCCCGCGGCTCTTCGGCGGCGGGCAGGCGTATTTGGAGCTGACCGGCGATGATCTCTTGGCAACGGGAATCACCTTGATGGCGCGCCCTCCTGGCAAACGCAACACGACGGTGCATCTGCTCTCGGGCGGTGAGAAGGCACTAACGGCGCTCGCATTGATGTTTGCGATCTTCGAGCTCAACCCGGCGCCGTTCTGTCTCCTCGACGAGGTGGACGCGCCGCTCGACGATGCCAATGCCGTGCATCTTTGCGACATGTTACGCTCGATGTCGGAAAGCGTGCAGTTCCTATTCGTGACCCACAACAAAACCACTATGGAGATCGCCGAACGCCTCATCGGGGTCACCATGCAGGAAGCGGGCGTCTCACGGCTCGTGGCCGTGGATATCGACGCAGCGGTGCGGCTCGCCGCAACGGCGTGATATGAACGGCCTGCGCCTGAGCTTGCTGGTGATCGGGCTCGTCATTCTCGCGGCGATCTATTGGTGGGGTACGGCGTCGCAGAAGGGCAACCGCTTGAAGCGATTCACCCGGCGGCGCCGGCGAGAGCAACCGCCGCTCGACGCGCTGCCGATGTCGCTCGAACGAGAAGAGGGCGTGGATTACACCCGGACACTCGCCGATCTCAATGAGCTGATGGTGGAAAAGCGCGACGGAGGTTTGTCTCAGTCCCCCATCGGCCGAGCGCTACGGCGTGGCCGCGAACGCTTCACCAAGCCCGCAACCGACGCCACTCCGTCAGATCCCAAAGCGGACAAAGCGCCGGAACCGGAGAAGATACTGGCGCTGTTTCTTAACGCCCCCGCGGGCGAGAGTTATCGCGGTGTCGCGGTTCGGGATGCCGCCGAGGCGGTCGGGCTGCGCTATGGCGACATGGGGGTGTTTCATCATTACGGCCTCGCAGGCATACCGTCGCAGCAAAGTCTTTTTTGCCTTGCCGATATGCTTGAACCGGGTAATTTCGACCTCGAGAACATCCACACTCACGAGACCGTGGGCCTGGTCATATTCATGCGTCTTCCGGCGCCGATCGATGGGAGCGTGGCATTCGAGCTTATGCTCAACACGGCGCAACGCCTGCAAGAGCGGCTGGGAGGTGAGTTGCGCGATGGCGAACACCGGCCGCTCGCGCGCGCGGCCATCGATCGGATGCGGAAGCTGGCGGCGGATGCCCGCGGATAGCCGAATGGCGGCACGCGTTCGCGAGCTCCGCGAACTGATTGACACGCATAATTACCGCTACCATGTGCTCGATGATCCGGTGATCTGCGATGCCGAGTTCGACGGTTTCATGCGTGAATTGGAGGCGCTGGAAGCGCAATATCCGGATCTCGTCGTAGCCGGGTCTCCAACCCAGCGCGTGGGCGCCGAGCCGCTGGCGGAATTCGGCGAGATCGTGCATGAGGTCCCGATGCTGTCGCTCGCCAATGCGTTCACGCCTGCCGATCTCGTGGCCTTCGATCGGCGGGTGCGCGAAGCCTTGGGCGTGGAGGAGGTGGAATACAGCGCCGAGCCCAAGCTCGACGGCCTTGCCGTCAGCATCCTGTTTATAGAGGGCGTACTTGCTCAAGCCGGGACTCGTGGCGACGGGACGCGCGGCGAAGACGTGACGCGGAACGTACGCACGATCCCGAGCATCCCGTTGCGCCTGCTTGGCGCCGGGTATCCGCGAGTCCTCGAAGTCCGCGGTGAAGTGCATATGACGAGACAAGGATTCCAAGCGCTGAACGAACATCAGCGGGCGGCCGGCGCCAAGGTATTTTCAAACCCGCGCAATGCGGCCGCTGGCAGCCTGCGGCAACTCGATTCACGCATCACCGCCCGCCGCCCCTTGACGATTTTTTTCTATGGCGCGGGCAAGGTCGATGGCGGGGAGATCCCGGCTAGGCACGATCACCTCTTGCGTCAATTCAAAGCCTGGGGTTTGCGGGTCTCCGGTGAAGCCACGCTTGTTCGGGGGGTGCAGGGATGTCTGCGCTATTTCGAGGCGATGGAGCGTCAACGCGCGCACCTCCCCTACGACATGGACGGTGTGGTCTACAAGGTCAACGATCTGCGTCAGCAAGAAGCGCTCGGGTTTCTCGCTCGGGCGCCGCGCTGGGCGCT
>JBOIDH010000199.1:0-4961 GCA_050740495.1 Gammaproteobacteria bacterium
CCGGTAATGGATCGACACAAGCGCATCGCGCGGGTCTTCTCGCTTTAGAACAACGGGGATAGCCAAGCCTTCCGGTAGATCGACGGTGACATCTTTCATGGAATGCACGACCAGATCGGCGGCGCCGTCCAAGAGCGCCTGTTCCAACTCCTTAACGAAGAGCCCCTTGCCCCCGAGCCCACCGAGCGGCGTGTCGAGATAGCGGTCGCCTTGCGTCTGAACCTTGAGCAGAGCGATGCCGATGCCAGGGTACAATTCGTGCAAGCGCCCACGCACGAAATTTGCCTGACGTAGAGCCAAGGGGCTTTTGCGAGTGGCGAGTCTTAAAGCGGTCAACATCGGGTCACACGGTTGGACTTCCATGCTATGCTAAGCGCTGCCGTTGCCCGCGCAAAGCGGAAATTCAGTAAAACTACGTAGTGGCGGCGAGTAGACCGGAAAGGTTTTGTCGGTTAGCATGACCGAAGAAAGGTTCCCACTGCACCATAATTACAACGGAGGCGCCGCATGGCGACAGGCCTTTTAGATATAACCGTGTGGGGTTGCGTGATCTACACACTGGTAGTAACCCATATCACCATCGTCACAGTGACCGTCTTTCTCCACCGGTATCAAGCCCATCGGGCGCTGGATCTGCACCCGGCGATAGAGCATTTTTTTCGCTTTTGGTTATGGTTGACGACCGGTATGGTGACGCGCCAATGGGTGGCCGTGCACCGCAAACATCACGCCTGTGTGGAAACGAAAGATGATCCGCACAGCCCACAGGTCTATGGGATTAAGAAACTGTTGCTCGAGGGCACGGAGCTTTATCGGGAGGGGACGAAAGACCAGGAAACGTTGGAAAAGTACGGCCACGGCACCCCCGACGATTGGATTGAGCGCAATGTGTACACGAAGCACGGAAAGTTCGGTGTGGGATCGATGCTCGTCATCGATGTTTTGCTCTTCGGACCGCTTGGACTCACGGTATGGGCCGTGCAGATGATGTGGATCCCGGTTTTCGCGGCCGGTATTGTCAATGGCCTTGGACATTACTGGGGTTATCGGAATTTCGAATGCCCCGATGCCTCCACGAACATTTCCCCCTGGGGGATATTGATCGGCGGGGAAGAGCTGCACAATAACCACCATGCCTTCGCGAGCTCCGCCAAGCTATCGTCAAAATGGTGGGAATTTGATATCGGCTGGATGTATATAAAGATCTTTGCTCTGCTAGGACTCGCGCGGGTGAAAAAACTCGCGCCGCAGCCTGTCCTTGCGATCGGCAAGGACGGTCTCGACGTCGATACGGTCCGCGCCATCATTGCCAATCACCTCCATATCATGGCGCGCTACGCCAGGGAAGTGGTCCGTCAGGTCCACAAAGAGGAGTTGCGTAAGGCGACCGGTGACGTGAGAGATGTGCTAAAGGCCACCAAGGGGTGGTTGACCCGGGAAGAGTCGCGCTTGAACGACGATGCAAAGGATCATCTCGCACGCGCTTTCTTGCATAGCCGCTCGCTCGAAACGGTGTATGAGTTCAAAGTCCAATTGCAACGGCTTTGGCAAGAGCGTACGGCCAGTTACGAGAGCTTGCTCGCGGCCCTTCAGGTATGGTGCCGGCAGGCTGAGGAGACCGGTATCACGGCCCTCCAGGAGTTTGCCCATTCCTTGCGGGGCTATACCTTGCAACCGGCTTGAGGCAGCATCTTTACCTATCTATATGAATAGTCTCTGAAACTATTTTATCTTCGCTTCCTTATACACTACATGCTTGCGTACCACCGGATCGAATTTCTTGACCTCTAATTTGTTCGGGTGCAATTGTTTGTTCTTGGTGGTGGTGTAGTAGTGACCCGTCCCAGCGCTTGAAAGCAGTTTAATTTTTTCGCGCATAATAAATGAGCCTAAACCTTAATGCCGCGGCGACGGAGATCGGCGATGACCTCGTCGATGCCGATTTTATCGATAATGCGTAGTCCCTTGGTACTGATCCGCAAGCGGACCCAACGTTTCTCACTCTCCACCCAAATCCGATGGTTTTGGAGGTTAGGCAAGAATCGCCGTCGGGTTTTATTATTCGCGTGCGAGACATTGCAACCCGTCCGCGGGCGTTTACCGGTGATTTGACATACACGAGCCATTGTCTTTAGTCCAAGGAAAAATGGAATTCTACAAACAATCGCCCGAAATCACCAAGCGTTTTCTCTCATCCGTAACCATGATAGTCCGCTGTTTTACATCAAACCGCGTTCCGCCATGGACACGATATCACCCTCCCCAATAATGAAGTGGTCGAGTACGCGTATGTCAATCAGCTCGAGTGCGCCCCGCAGGCGCGCGGTGAGCGCTTTGTCGGCACTGCTCGGTTCCGCGATTCCCGAGGGGTGGTTGTGGGCAAGTATGACCGCCGCGGCATTGTGCAAGAGGGCGCGTTTAACCACCTCGCGCGGATACACACTGGCCGCATCGAGAGTTCCCCGGAAAAGCTCCTCGAAACAGATGATACGGTGCCGCGTATCGAGAAACAAACAGGCAAAGACTTCATGCGGAAGGTTGCGCATCGAGGCGTTCAAGTAACGGCGCGTGTCCTCGGGATTGCACAGGGTATCCCCCCGGTTGAGCTTCTCCTCAAGGTAACGCCGCCCGAGCTCAAGGGCCGCTTGGATCTGTACGTATTTGGCCGTGCCGCCACCGCGGGTGCGGCAAAATTCCGAATGGGTTGCATCGATTAAGGCGCGCAAACCCCCGAACCTGGTGATCATCTCCCGCGCTAAGTCCACCGCGGTTTTCCCGCGCACGCCGTTACGCAGGAAGATAGCGATGATCTCGGCGTCGGATAGGCTCCGCGGGCCTTTGGCCAGCAGTTTCTCCCGCGGGCGTTCTGCCGGCGGCCAGTCGTTGATCGGCATCCTAACCTCCATGTCGCTTGGCGGCGCGTCAAGTGTGCCAATACAATAGTACGGATGGAGGACGAGGACAAACCAGGCGCGCGGGTGGTAGAGCATAAACGCATCGTCGTGGGCGTCACGGGCGGCATTGCGGCCTATAAAACCGCGGATCTCGTCCGCCGTTTGCGCGCAGATCAAGCCGATGTCAAGGTCATCATGACCCGCTCCGCCCAGGCCTTCTTGGGCCCGCTCACGCTGCAAGCGCTGTCGGGAAATCCGGTCTACACCGAACTGCTCTCGGAAGGGAGTGATGCGGGTATGCAGCACATCGAATTAGCCCGCTGGTGCGATCTCATCCTCGTCGCGCCGGCGAGCGCCAATTTTATGGCGAAGGTAGCCCACGGCATTGCCGATGATCTGCTAACGACGGTCTGTCTAGCGAGCACGCGGCCGATGTTGGTGGCTCCGGCGATGAATCGCGAGATGTGGCTCGCGGCGGCGACCCAAGAGAACAAGACAATCCTTGAACAGCGCGGCGTGCGATTTCTGGGGCCGGCTGCGGGCGATCAGGCCTGCGGTGAGGTGGGGCCGGGGAGGCTGGTAGAAACGGACGCTCTATTCGCGGGGATCACGGCGGCGCTGGCTCCCGGTGTGTTAAGCGGGCTTGAGGTGTTGGTCACGGCGGGTCCGACTCGGGAATATATCGATCCGGTGCGTTACCTGAGCAACCGAAGCTCAGGAAAAATGGGCTATGCGATCGCGCAAGCCGCTGCGGAGGCGGGAGCCTCGGTTACCCTCGTCAGTGGCCCCGTCGCGCTTGCGCCACCGCGGGGCGCCGAACCCGTGTGGGTGTCGAGCGCCGAGGAGATGTATCGCGAGGTATTGTCGCGTGCGCATCGCTGTGACGTTTTGGTAGCCGCGGCCGCGGTCGCGGATTACCGCTGTGGGGTGCCGGCATTACGAAAACTAAAGCGCGGCGGCGCTTCGCTTACGCTGACCTTGCTGCCTACACCCGATATCGTAAAAGCCGTAACCGCTTTGGCACGGCGCCCGTTTACCGTCGCGTTCGCCGCGGAAACCGAAAACCTGGTTGCCAATGCCCAAAATAAACTAGAAGATAAGGCGGTCGATATGATCGCGGCAAACGATGTCGCCGCGAACGGGGTGGGATTCGACCACGACTGGAATGAGATCGAGGTGCTCTGGCGGGGTGGAAGCATCCATCTTGCCAAAGGCTCGAAGCAGACCTTAGCCCGGCGTTTAATTCGCATCATTGCCGAACGTTATCGTGCAAAAGATACAGCTTAGGGTGCTCGATCCCAGGCTCGGGCGCGAGTTTCCTCTGCCGGAGTACGTGACTGCGGGAGCCGCGGGTATGGACCTGCGGGCGTGTACGGATGCGACGCTGAGATGTCATCCAGGCGACACGCATTTGATACCGACCGGTGTGGCGCTCCATATCGGTGATACGGGAATCGCAGCGCTGGTGTTACCGCGGTCGGGACTCGGGCATAAGCATGGGATCGTCCTTGGAAATGGAGTTGGCTTGATCGATTCGGATTACCAAGGGCAGATTTTTGTATCCTGCTGGAACCGGGGGCGCGAAACATTCGATATTAAACCCGGAGATCGCATCGCGCAGATTGTGTTCGTTCCGGTCGTTTCCGCGTGTTTAGATATCGTTGAGACCTTCGCGCAGACGACGCGTCATGAGGGTGGTTTTGGACACACCGGCCTGGCGTAACCAAGTGCGTTGCTTTTCGCTTAAGGGCTCGACAGACACCATGAACAAGCGCGCAGGGGGATTCACGCGACGATTCCAATTCCGCTGGCCGATGGTACGGGTCGTGCTCGGCGTCATGATCGGCGCCGCTCTAGCGTTTAGTTCCAATGGAGAAGCTGAGCAAGCAACCGATCCCCACGCCAAAGTATCGGCCACGGCCGACGCGTTGGCCGCCGAGGTCGGAGGTCGCTTCAGGCAGCAGATTGAGCTCCTAGATGCGCTGAGCCGCGATGAAGCACTGATCGCTGCCTTTAAAAATCCTGACTCAGGGGCGCTGGACCAGCGTGCCCGGCAGACGCAACTTC
>JBOIDH010000200.1:0-4955 GCA_050740495.1 Gammaproteobacteria bacterium
AGTTTAAGCTGATCGGACCTCATATTCATCGCGTCCTTGCATAGTGATACCTCCTCACTGCATGCCGAGAGTCCGAGAGACATAAGCAATACAAGAACCGCGGTACACCATGCTTTCGTCGTCATTGAGATCTTTGCCTCTTAATTATTGAATATAAAACAGAAGGTCTTACTTATAACCCCGCCTTAGCTGTCCAAAGATTGAGGTCCAATGCGTTGTGCGGTAGTTTACAGGCAAACGGCGTTACCCGCTCGAACCATGACCGCGGCGTTCAGCTGGGTTCCTGCAACCCATCGTTCGATGCCGTAGCGTTGGACGCATTTACGGCGGCTTTCCGTGCTTTGATTTCCTCGCATTGCTGGTTCCAACGCTCGTGAGCACGTTCGTAATACACCCATACACACAAATCGCAACCACCTCCACAACATTCCCCGGGCACTGGTTGCGCGGGCGGGGGAGGCAAATCGGGATCGGCAGTACCGATCGCCGTATCGCTGTTAGGCAACAAATCGCGGTTCATACTGCACGAAACCACTAAGACTGTTGTACCGGCCAGTTAATTACAGAGAGCGGGGGAATCTGCATGATGCATGACGATCTCTACGATTGGTGACCCGAGCAATAGAAGGTAATCTCAACATGGGGGCAATACAAGTATTACATAAACCGCGTCAGAGGACCTGTTCGGCGATGGGCAAGCTGCGCCCTACCGCGCTCCCAACGCAACGGCGGAACACTGCGGTAGGAACCTCTGGCGTTTCATCACATCAAGACCATCAAGAGCCAGCTTGTCGCCACGCTGACCGTACTGTAAGCTCCTTACACCAAGCTCCTTACCGCTCTCCTGGCCTATATAGGCTCGAAGGACCTACCGTGATATTCAAGCCTGATCGCGTGTCTCTTAGCGCACCGCGCGTTGTCTTTCGGCCAGTCAGATCGAGTCGCGGGAGATCGATGCATGCATTGCCGAGCTAGAAGAGCAACGCCAAGGGCTGCATCGTTCGACCCTGGAGAAACAAGCCGACATCGACGGCTTCGACGCGGCGCAGATGCTGGCGGCACGCGCCAAGGAGTTCGCAGCCGCCGAGCGGCGTTTTCCCGAGCAGCGGACCACGCCCAAGGAGCCGGAGATCAGTTGGCCGCCGCAAGCCGCGAGCGGGACGCGGCCATGGACGCGCGCCATGAGGCCAAGAATGCTGTGGATCGGGCCAGGTTTCAGCAAGAACGCTTGCAACGGTAGATCGTCGCCATCGCGCAGAACCTCCGATCCCCACGGGAAGAGCAAGTCAAGCGCATCGGGCAATTGCGCGAGGAACAAATAGACCTGCCTCCCGCGTGGCGCGAGCGCGAAGCCCTGGAGTCGCTACGGGCGGAATATCGTAACGAAAGCAGCGTCGGCTTTCGCGTCAAGGAGCTGGAGCGGCGCTTCGAGACCGAGGAGTGGGAGACCGATGAGAACGTAGTCACGCTGCGTGCGGACTTGGAAACCAAGTGACTTCGAGAGGATGTACTAGAACTAATGAGCTTATGACGGAAGGCGCCATTGGAGTCCAGGGAAACGAGCGTAGTCCCTGTCTAAGGTCACCCACTCGCAGCCCGATTCAACCGCCAGCGCCGCGTACCACGCGTCGGGTACCAGGTTGCCGCGAGCGTCAGCATCCTTGCACAGTCGTGAGAAGATGGACCAGTGCTGCGCTCCGGGCTGTATCAGTACGCAATGGGGCTGAGTCATAAGGGTTTCGCAGAATCCGATGACTTCGGCCAGAGTGCTAGGGCGGGAGAAAATCCTAGGATGAGTTGTCACCCGGATGACGCCGCTCAGCACTTGCGGAGAGGTGCCGTACCGCGAGTCGCCGTTGACGACTCCGTCCAGCCAATTTCGACAAAAATTGTGGTCGCCAGAGTCGGATCGGAAAGCATGAACGAGGACGTTGACATCAGGGAGGATCACGGCTCCTCCATCCGGTCCTGCAGATCGCTCGATCGGTTCAGGTCGACGCCCGGCAATGTACCGCCCGACGCTTTGGAGATCGGCAGTTGCACTCGCATTCGTCTCGCCGCCCTTGATTCGGCCAGTATGGTCTTTAAGCCCTCTTCGATCAGCGAGGTTAGAGTTCGCCCTTGCTCGGCGGCCTTCTTCTTGGCCCTGTGCAGTAGATCGTCTGAAAGTCGGATCGTCGTTCTCATATGTCAAAGAATACGTCACTGGCATCGATATGTCAAAGAAACCGGAGCGAACACATGATGTAGATATTAACCATCGGTCGGGTGCTGAGCGAGGCGCAGTGGGACTGGCTAGATGCACAGCTCTATCTGGCCGGCTTGGGCGTGCAGAGGCACACACCGGCGCTCTGGTCGCGTGCGCCGATTACACTTTGCCGGGGCGAGCAGCGGCTCGACCTGCGCGCGGTCCCAGATTGCATCGCGCTCACGCCCGCCACGATTGAACGCTGCAACGCCATCGAAGGCGCTATCCGGCATTGGCGCGTGGTGGAGAACCGCACGAGCTTCGAACGCGTCGCCCGCCTCTCAGGCGCTGAGGAGCCGTGCTGTGGGTGCCCGGTTTTGCTCCGACCTGGTGGTTGGAAAGCGTAGAGCTTCTCATCACACTCCAGCCCGCGCCCGCCTTGATCGCCTGCGATCCCGATCCCGCCGGGATCGAGATCGCGCTACAGGCCGGCCGGCTTTGGAAAGGTGCGCGCCTCGCCTGGTAGCTCTGGTGTATGGACGTTCAAACGCTGGCGGCACTCCCCAGCACGAGGCTGCTTGAGGTTAGCGACCGCGAGCGCTTGCAGCGGCTCCGGCAACGATCCCTGTCGGCGGACTTAGGAGAGCTCGCCGAGTGGATGCTCGCTCATAACTGCAAGGGCGAGCAGGAGGGCGTATTGTGAGAGCACGTTTCGCTAGCGCGTAAATTTATACCAGCCAATAATTCTAGATGAATCCGACTGTGTTACGCGCGTTGGGGACATCACCGAGCGATCTCCTCCCGCCAGATCGTCCCCTACACGGGGCTTTCGCCCACTTCGGCCCACATGGCCTTGCCTCGCGAACGATGCGGTTCCTCCCAGTCACCGCATCCTGCGGGCCTTAAAAATGCATTCCGCAATCAATCTCATTGAACCTTGCTTTTTTAAGGGCGCAGAGAATGACTGACGAAAACAATCAATTGGTGACTGCTCGCCAAGATGTGCAGCCATCAGACATCATTGCGGGTCTAGGCTTAGCAGATCGTGCGCTTTTGGCTGCCTGCCTAGCCCTGTTCGAGGACAGCACGCTTTCGAAGCACCTTGAGCAGCTTTATTCGAAGTCCACCGATTGGGTGCGCAACGGTCTCCGATGGCTGGATGTCGACACCTTGCAGAAGTGGTTGGGCGATGCCAACGTGCAGGAGGAAACCGCAAGCCTGCAAACGCAGATGACGTTCTGGCTGGAGAACTGCCCGCTGGCAGACAAGGACCTGCGGTTGATTCTGTGGATCTATCTGCGCGAGGCGTTCGACTTACCGGCACGGCTGACTGTGTCGACGCGTGGTGCGGATGCACTCGCCACCGAGCTTGCCGCTGCGGCAATCCATGCGGCGGATCCTCCAAGCCTCATCCAAGACGGGAAAAACCTCCTACAGCGCTGGGGATTGATAGAGGGGAAGCCGCGCTACGCCAGTCTCGCAGATGTCGTCCTGCCGGTGCTGGACGATCTGGTAGCCACAGCGCTCAAGGACGGTGCCGGCCAGATGGACGCGGATGCTCAGGAAAAACTAGTTGCCGAGATGCACACGCGCCTTGAGGGCATGAGCGAAGCGGATCAGCAGTGCCTTCTGGATAGGATTGGAGCGAGGGATTTCAACGATACGGCGATCCGCAACATGCTGCTAACTGGTAGTGGGTTGGCTGCGTTCGGCGGCTGTGTGAGCATGGCGGGGTTTTCGGCCTATATCTTGGCCGCGAAAGCCTCCGCTTTTATCCCGATGGTGAGCGGTCCCGCCCTGGTGTCTCTTGTGTCGGTGATCTCCAATCCCGTGACCATGATTGTCGGCACCGCGGCGGCCATCTGGTGGGCGACTTCTTCCGCCAAACAAAAGATCCAGACCGCTGTCGGTCTGCGGGTGTTGGCGCTGCTGGCGTTACAGGGTCTCAGCGTCACTAATCGCGATGGAATCGCAGTCACTTTGGATAGCTTCTCGCGAGCTAAAGCGCTAAAGCCCGTTGGCAATCTAGATGACGAGACCGTCAATCGCTACCGGGAGGAATGGCATACGCTTGAGCCGGTCGTTGGCAAACCTGGGCCTTGCCCTGACGCTGCCGTGATCGAATTGATGAACCGCCCGGCGATGGAAGAAGCACCACAGAATAATCGCCTGGCACGGCTGCTCTTCCCGGGCGAGTGCGAAGCGCGCGCCACGGCGGCGGTGGCTGCGCTAACCTTGGGCGATATTGCCTATTCAGCCGCTGCCATTGACGCGACCGTCATCAAGGCTGCCGATTTTGCACGCTTGGATGTGCTGGACAACCCGCTGGCCTTTGCAGACTTCGCGCGCAGGATTCAGGAGCTGTCTCCTGCCGGCATCGCCGGCGTGACCAGCAATGTGAAGGGGTACGTCGCCGAGCAGTTCGTGGCCGCCGAGCTTGTCGCAAATGGGCATCAAATTGAGTTTCCAGAAACCCCCAACCAGCCGGGCTGGGATTTGCGCGTCGATGGGAAGGAGTTTCAGGTCAAGTGTCTGGGGGGCCTTGGTGGGCTCGAAGCCCATTTCGGCAAGTACGACTACCCGGTGCTCGCCAATTCGGAGCTGGCGGACAAGATCCCACCCAAATGGGCCGACAAGGTGTTCTTCGTTGAAGGCTATAGTGACGAGCTGATCAACCATGTAACCGAAAGCTCCATGGAAGCAGGCGCCGATCTCTTCAACCCTGCTGTGCCGGTGTTTGCTCTGTGCGTGAGCGCCATCCGTAAGC
>JBOIDH010000201.1:0-4951 GCA_050740495.1 Gammaproteobacteria bacterium
GGCCTGGCTCGCGCTCGCCGCGTCCGCGCACCACTGCTTGAGCCGGGCCATTTTTTTGCGGCAGGTCAATCTCCTCGCGGCCTTTGGTTTCGACGATCCAGACCGTCCCGTCGGCGGTCTTGGCAAGAAAGTCGGGAACGTAGTTCGAGAGATCGCCGCTGGCCTTCACGTAGTCGATCTTGAAGCCGACGGCGAGGTAGTTCTTGGCGAAGGCGACGACATCCGGCGCCTCGTCGAGAAAGCGCGCGAAGCGGAGCTCGAAGCCGCCGGCATGTGGCTCACCGACGATCTTGCTGAACAGCGATTTCTTGGGCGCGAGGTAGGGCCGGTTCTCGGTGCGGAAAGGACGGGTGTCGCGCAGCCGGATGCGATCTTCGATACGGGAGGTGCCTGCGTCTTGAACCCGTGAGCGCATTGATGGCTTGCTTGAACGAGTCGAACAGGAGCCTCCCGGCCTCGGGCTCGGAGAGGTTGCGCAGTGCCACCGGGTTTTCGAGATCGACCGGCGAATCGACGAACAGATTCCCAGTCATGAAATCCCTCACCTTGGGATACAACACGTCGTAGCCGCCCACGAGGCGCAATTCCTTCAACAGTTGGCGGGCGACGAAAGCAACCACGGAGCGGTAGTCCGCGGGGCCGGCGCTATCGAGCCGGATGGTGTGATGCACTTCGGCATCGAGCATGGTCTTGAAGACGATCTCGCGCGTCTCTTCCGGCGTGAAGGGCTTATGGAGGCTAAGCTGTAGCGCATCTTAGGGGAGTTTGAGCCCTTGCGGAATGTGACAAATTGCCGCACGGCTGAATCAAGCGATCACGCTATTGACCGGCACGATCGTCCCTGCCTGAGCAGCATCGTAACCCGGAAGGGCGCCGGCTTGGGATTTGAACTCGGCGCTACGCAGCATGCTGACAAGCTCCGATACCGCGGACTTCGAGAGAGTGTCGCGGGGCAAAGCAAACCAATAGTTTTCCCACGTGACCGGGATAAAACGCAGGCCGAAGTGACGCGCCGCCGCTTCGATCCCGAAGCCGGCATCCGCCCCGCCACTCGCCACGATGGCCGCCACCGCCATGTGCGTGAATTCCTCGGTGCTGTAACCATGGATCGTCTCGGGCACGATTCCAGCCTCTTCGAGCAGAAGGTCCAGGATCATGCGCGTCCCCGATCCGGGTTGGCGATTGACGAAGCGTAGCGAATCCTTGGCGAGATCGGCGACCGATTCGATGCGCTTGGGATTGTCTTGCGCCATCATTATTCCCTGCCGGCGGCGAACCGCATGAATGAGCACATCCGAATTGGGGTCCAACGAGCCCCGAAAGCGCGGCGCGAGGCGCACGCCGAGCGCCCCGTCCGGAAGATGAAAACCGGCCAGATCGCACTTCGAGCCGCGCAAGAGGCGTACGCTGTCGAGACTGCCGCGAAACTGGAGATTGACCCGGATCCCCCGCTGCGCTTGCAATAGATCGCGCAAGAGCGGGATCGCCAACCCGTGGCTCGCGTAAATGCGCAGCGGCGGCCCGCTGTCCACCTGCAGGACCGCACGCAGATCCGCGGCAAGCTCGGAGCCGAGGCTCTCGAGCTCCGGCCCCAAGCGGGCGTTGATGCGGCGCTCGGCCCATAAGAGCTTCTCCCCAAGCGGCGTGAGCGCCGCGCCGCGGCCGCGTTCGAGGCGCGCGAGAGGTTGTCCAACCACACGCTGCCACTTTCGCAGGAGCCCCCAGGCATAACGATAGGAAACCCCTTGGTCTTTAGCGGCGGCCTGCAGCGAGCCGCGCTCGTGCATGCATTGTAGCAGTCGGAAGAGCTCGGGCTCGACCGCCTCCGCTTGAGCGAGCCCCAGCGACCAATGCAGATCAAACCGGATCTCCACAATGACTTTATCCTATTCGGTCCCCGTTTTCTTTACAGCCGCAGCATTGGGTTTGAATAGTACCTGGCCTTCCACTTGGAATGCCGCTATGGCCTCCTGACCTTCGGATGAGGTCATCCAATCCAAAAAGGCTAGGCCCGCGTCTTTCTTAACGTGCTTGTGTTTCGCGGGATTCACCAAGATCACGCTGTATTGATTAAAAAGTTTTTTGTCGCCCTCCACCAACAAGGCCAGTTCGCCGCGATTCTTGAACGTCACCCAGCTGGCGCGATCCGAAAGCGTATAAGCATTCAAACCCACCGTGGTATTGAGCGTCGCTCCCATGCCGGAACCGACTTCCTTGTAGTTTTTACCCAGCCCCTTTTTCGGATCGATGCCGGCTTCCTTCCATAAGCGTAATTCGAGGCGATGGGTGCCGCTATCGTCACCGCGGGATACAAAGGTCTGTTTGGACGTTGCGATCTTCTGAAAATCACTGACGGCGTCCTGCTGAGATCTGACCCCAGCAGGATCTTTTTCGGGGCCGACGATCACAAAGTCGTTATACATCACTTCGCGGCGATCGACACCGTAACCCTTTTCGACAAACTCAAGCTCACCGATCTTGTCGTGAACCAGTAGCACATCGGCATCGCCTTTTTGGCCTAGTTTGATCGCCTGCCCGGTCCCGACCGCGACGACGTGCACTTCGATCCCAGATTTTTTCTTAAACAGGGGCAGATAATAGTCGAAAAACCCGGAAGCCTGCGTGGAAGTCGTGGACGCCAACGTTATAAATGAATCGGCGGCCAGCACCGGTAATGCCGACAACGCGAGCGAAACGACGGCCCATCGTACTGTACATAAAAAAAGTTGCATGATTGCACTCCTTTTGTCGTTGTTAAAAAGCTTCACCATAAAAGATCGCCTTTCAGAAAGGCTTTTGCATCGGGATGGATAGGATCAGCAAAAAAATCCGGCGCGGGTGCATGCGCCAGCAACCGGCCGCGGTGTAGAAATAAGACTTCGTCAGCCAGACGGCGTGCTTGTCCTAAATCATGGGTGGTCATGATGATCTTGGTGCCAGTATCGCGAAAGATCCGGATCACGTCTTCGACGGCGCGCGTCGCCGCCGGGTCCAGATTCGCTGTGGGCTCGTCTAAAAATAACACTTCCGGGTCTACCGCCCAGGCACGCGCTAATGCCAAGCGCTGTTGCTCGCCGCCCGACAAGATCCGCGCGTAGCGGCCTGCCAGCCGTTCCAGCCCCGCCATCATCAACGCTTGTGTGACTCGCGATCCTCGCACGGCGCGATCGATACCCTGTATGCGTAAGGCGTAATCGATATTGGCAGCCACTGAGCGACGGAGGAGGACGGGCCTTTGAAACACCATCGCTTGATAGGCTTGTGCTCGATTGGCGGCGGGGCCGAGCCACCTGATCCGCCCACTGCTCGGGGCCAAAAGCCCATGGCAGAGACGCAGGAACAGACTCTTACCCGCACCATTGGGTCCGAGCACGACGGTGCTCCTACCGTGTTCCAGACAGCAAGAAACGTCTTCCAACAGCGCCTGACCGTCTCTATGAAAACTAAGCCCCTCAATTCGAAGAGGGAGGATCCTCGCACCTGCCCGTAATACTCGCGGTCCGGCAATCGAGGAGATCTCAGTCGGCGAACGGTTCGGAAGCGTCCTTGGTAAAGTAGACAGCTGCATTAATAATCAGGACTATAAAGATGAGCACGAAACCGATCGCAAGCGCTAGAGCTAGATCCCCCCTTGCGGTTTCCAACACGATTGTCGTGGTCATCACCCGGGTTTCGCCCGCGATGTTACCCCCTACGATCAAAACCGCTCCCACTTCCGCGACCGCCCGCCCGAAACCGGCGAGCACCACAGTCAGAAATCGATACCGTCCTTCCCACAGCAGAGTCCGCAGAGCTTGAATGCGGCTGGCTCCGAGTGATCTCAGCTGCTCTTGATACTCTTCCCACAGGTCCCGAAACACTTGCCGGCTCAAGGCGGCAATGATGGGTGTCACCAGTATGCATTGTGCAATCACCATCGCCGTTGGGCGAAACAGGAGTCCGAATTCACCGAGCGGACCCGAACGCGATAGCAATAAGTACACGGTCAAGCCGACCACGACCGGCGGTAAACCCATCAAAGCACTCATAAGGATCATCAAGAACCGACGGCCCGGGAAGCGCGTCATTGCGACCGCCGCGCCCAGCGGAAATCCGATCAACGTCGCCAAGGCCACCGCCGTTAGGCTGACCTGCAAGGACAACAACACGATTTCGGCAAGGCTCGCATCGAAACCCAGTACCATGTTCAATGCGGTCGCCGCCGCCGCCCTCATCTCCTCCATGGCCGACGCTCCTCGCCGAACCGGATGCGGCGCCTACCCATATATGTATGACTTTTCCTATTTATTAGAAACTGCATATACGACATATTATATTACAGCCCTGGGAATTTATTTATATTTGGTATGAATATGCATATTTAGATTCGAAAAGACCGTCCGTGACCGGAGAGAGAAACGGTAATCACCATCTCTGGAGTCCCGGTCACGAGGTAGTCACCACCTAAGACTTGGAGCGAAGTAAATGATTAGAAAAACAAGACTGATCTACCCCTTACTCCTTTGGAGCTCGTTGCTCAGCGCCGAGCAAGCTGCACCTATGCCGTGGCGAGTCCACGACGCGTTAGGCTTACCCCCCTGGTTACACCTCTCGTTCGAGCATCGCACGCGCTATGAAAGCGTGGACAATCAATTTCGCGCGCTCGGCACCGGCGGTGATCAAGTCATCGCTTTTCGCACGCTGGCATTGCTTGAAGCGACATTCGCGTCGTGGCGTGTTGGCGGCGAGTTCATGGACTCTCGCTTGGCACTCGACGACAGCGGGACCCCGCTCGACACCACCCAGGTCAATCAAGCCGAACTTCTGCAAGCCTACGCCAGCTGGAACACGAAGAATCTCTTGGGTTCCGATTTGAGCGCCGAATTCAAAGGCGGGCGCCAAACCATCGATCTTGGATACCGGCGACTGGTGGCGCGCAACTCGTTTCGAAACACGATCAACACCTTTACGG
>JBOIDH010000202.1:0-4940 GCA_050740495.1 Gammaproteobacteria bacterium
CGCTAAGACCCTACCACGATTGCGACGGTGAAGAGTAAACGATGCCCAACAGGTAAGACCGACGCCGGGACACTCCGCAGAAAGCGTTGGCCATCAAGGCCGACAGGCTATATGGAACCCGACGTGCGTATTGCATTATGGCCCGAGCCGACCCCATGGCTCACATTGAGGCCGGATAGATACACGCAATCTTTATCCTGTCAGCAAACGCTTAACCTTCTCCTTGCAAAACCGGTGGAGTCCATAGATACGATTTCTCGGTGATTGGACGCCGAATTCCAGGGCCGGGTGGTGGGGCTTACGCGTTTGAAATTGCCGGTGTTTGCGAGCGTGATCTCCCTGCCGCAGTACAACGCCAGCGGGCTCAAGTTTTCGCAGATGATGCGGAAGCTGACTGGGGTGCAGGCAGTCGCCGCGTAAGCAGCCAGACTAAAAATAGCGCCGGTATTCCCACGAGAGCCGAACCGGCAAAGAACAGCGCATAGGCGTTCATTAAGCCGCTACCGGCAGCCAGCGCCTCCACCATGACGCCAGACAGGCCTTTGAGTGCCTTGCCCAGCAGCGCGTAGAACGAGCTGAGCAGGGCGTACTGCGTGGCGGTGTATCCGGCGCTGGTCAAGCTCGACATATAACTGACCAGCGCCACGCTGGCGAAACCGGTGGCGAAGTTGTCGATGAGTATCGCGGCGGTAAATATTTCCAGCCGCGGCCCGAGCAGGGCCATCGCCGCGAAGGCGATGTTGGAGCCCGGACTGAGCAGCGCTCCCACCAGCAGCGTCGGCACGAAGCCGAAGCGCACGGCACTCAAGCCGCCGAAAGCAACCCCGGCGATCGACGCCGCCAGCCCCACCGAGCCGCGTACGGCGCCCACGGTTTCCTTCGCCAAGCCGAGGTCCGCGTAGAACGGATTGATCATCGGCCCGATTATGAAGTCCGCTAGCCGGTACAGGCTGATTGCAGCGAGCATTAAAAGCGCGTTATGTCCGTGCTTGCGAAAGAACGCGATGAACGGCCCGGCCATGGCGTCGAACAGGCCGCGCAGTGACCATAGGCTTGCTTCGCCAGCGCCGCTGATGATCCTGCGCGGCTCCGGTGCAAACCACGCTGCCGCCATGCCGATTCCCATGGCGCCGGCGAGCAGGCCGTACGACGCGGGCCAGCCGATGCCTGCCGCCACGATCAGGATCAGCGCTTCGGTCGTCAGCAAGGCAGCTCGGTAGCCCAGTTGATGGGCCGCGGTGAGCAGCGCCAGATCCTCGTCGCCGTCTGCGCTTTCGATGCGCCAGGCGTCAATCACAATATCTTGGGTCGAAGAGGCGAACGCCGCGACCAACGACAGTACTGCGAAAGCCGCGAGCCCGCCGCCGGGCTGTACGATGGCCATGCCCGCGAGGCTGGCCATGACCGCGATCTGCGCGGCGACGATCCATCCGCGCCGGCGGCCGAGAAGGCGGCCGAGCAGCGGTGCGTCAGCTTTGTCGATAAGGGGCGCCCATAAAAACTTGAGCGAGTAGGCAAGCCCCACCCAGGACAGAAACCCGATCGCGGACAGCACAACGCCCTCTTCGCGCAACCAGAACCCGAGCGTGTTTCCCACCAGCAGAAACGGCAGTCCTGACGCAAAGCCCAGGGCCAGCATCACCGCAACTTTAGGCCGCGCGAATGCGCGCCCCACCTCCAGCCAGCCCGGCCCATGCGGCGTCGGCTTAGAGGTCATAGTCCATGATCAAAGGTGCGTGGTCGGAGAACCGCTCCGCCTTGTAGATCGAGGCCTTGCGGACTTTGCTCTGCAGGGCCGGCGTAACAAACTGGTAGTCAATGCGCCAGCCCACGTTCTTGGCCCAGGCCGCTCCGCGGTTGCTCCACCAGGTGTAGGCCTCTCCAGTGTGCTCCGGGTGCAGCACACGGTAGGCGTCCACCCAGCCGAGCCCTTTCGGTTCGGGGCCAAACGCCACATCTAGCCATGCGCGTTCATGCGGCAGAAAGCCGGAATATTTCTGGTTGGCCTTCCAGTTCTTGAGATCAATTTCCTTGTGCGCGATGTTCCAGTCACCGCACACGATGAATTCGCGCCCGCACTTGATCCACTCGCGCAGCTTGGGCTGGAAGAATTTAAGGAAGCGGTCCTTGCTCGCCTGTCGCTCAGGCCCTGCCGAGCCGGACGGCAGGTAAAGCGAAATCACCCGAGAGCTTGCCGAATCGCGCTTCGAGGTAACGGCCTTCCGCATCGAACTCCGCGGCCTTGAGCTGGTTCAGGACCTCCTCGGGTTCCTGCCGGCAATACAGCGCAACCCCGGCATAGCCCGGTTTCCGCGCGTCGTTGAAATAGACGTGCCAGTCTTTGGGGAAAAACACGGGATCGGTGAGGTCGGTAATCTGTGCTTTGGTTTCCTGCAAGCACAGCACGTCCGCCCGCTGCTTGCATAGCCAGTCGAAGAGTCCCTTGCGGGCGGCGGAACGGATGCCGTTGCAGTTGAGCGTGATGATGCGCATGACGAAGACTACACTTGCCGCTGCCACAGCAGCTCGGCCGGGTGGTAGGCCCGCCGGCCCGTGCCGTCGGCGATCTGATGGCGGCAACTGGTGCCGGGCGCGACAATCAAGGTCTCCGGGGCCGCGCCGCGGACCGCTGGAAAGAGCACCAGTTCGCCGATCCGCATCGACACCTCGTAGTGCTCGCGCTCGTAGCCAAAGGCGCCGGCCATGCCGCAACAACCGGAGGGAATGGTCTCGATTTCAGCATGCGGCAGGATCATGAGGGCATCGAGAAGCGGCTGCATGCCGGCGAGCGCCTTCTGGTGACAGTGGCCATGGACCAGAAGGTGGCAGGGATTCCGGTTGAAGGCTAGCTCGCCGAGCTTGCCTGCCCGCGACTCCCCGGCCACGAATTCCTCGAAGAGCAGGGTCCGCTCCGCAACGGTCCGAGCCCGCGCGTGCAGGCGGCTCGCGACTAGATCGGGCGCTTCATCGCGGAAGGTGAGGATCTCCGAAGGCTCCAGGCCCACAATCGCTGTGCCTTCCGCCGCGTGGGGATAAAGCCAAGCGATGGATCGGTTAAGGATCCCCTTAGCCTGACGCAAGAAGCCCTGACTGATCTGGACGCGGCCGGATTCGATTCCCCGCGTGAGACCGACTCGATAGCCCGCGCGCTCGAGGAAACCCACGGCGGCGCTGCCGATCCCGGGTTCATGGAATTCGGTGAACGGGTCGTTGAACAGCAGCACGTCACGCCCCGCGCCGCTCGATGCCCGCGGCGCGTGGGTGCTAAACCAGCGGCTAAAGGTCTGCCGGGCGAGGGCCGGGATCCGGCGCTTTGCGTGGATGCCGAGCAGCCGTTTCGCCCACGTGTGATTGATCAACGCCGTCGCCGCATCCGGGAAACGGGCCGCCATCCGGTTGAGCCGCCCGAACCCGCCCAAGACGCGCGCCCGCAGCGGCACACCGTGGCGATCCTGATAGTGCTGCAGGAATTCGGCCTTCATGCGCGCCATATCGACGGCCGCCGGGCACTCCGATTTGCACCCCTTGCAGGCGAGACAGAGATCCAACACCCCATGGAGCTCCGCGCTAGTGAGGCCGGCGAGCGGATCGGGCGAGCTGAGTACCTGGCGGAACACATTGGCGCGTCCGCGGGTACTGTGCTTCTCCTCCAAGGTCGCCATGTAGGAGGGACACATCGTGCCGCGCCCGGCGCGCTTTCGGCAGGCGCCCGCCCCGTTGCATTTTTCCGCGGCCCGCAGGAATCCTTGATCCGCGCTCCAGTCGAAATAGACCGGGATCTCGGCGCGCGGGGTCTTGACGCGAAGGTTTCGGTCGATCGGGAGCGCGTCCGTCACCTTGTGCGGGTTGAAGATCCCCAGGGGATCGAAGACGGATTTTATCCGGCACAGGATCTCGTAGATCTCTTTCCCCAACATGCGCGCCACGAACGGTCCGCGCAGCCGTCCATCGCCGTGCTCCCCGGAGAGCGATCCGCCGAACTCCGCGACCAGATCCGCGACGTCCGCGGCGAGCGCTTTGAATTTCTCGATTCCTTCGGGTTCCTTGAGATTAAGCTCGGGGCGTAAATGCAATAGACCCACCGAGGCATGGCCGTAGTAGACGCAACGCGTCTGGTATCTCTCCATCAATGCTTGGATCCGGTGCGCATACTCCGGGAGCTCAGCCACCGCCACCGCCGTATCCTCGATCACCGTCACGGCTTTCACATCCCCCGGCGCGCCCATGAGCAGACCGAGACCGGCCGCACGCAACTCCCAGACCTGGCCCGTGCGCGGCGGATCCACCAGCGGAAACGCATAGCCAAGCCCGATGCGTTGAAGCTCGTTAACAAGATCGCTCGCGCGCCGCGCTAACTTCTCGGGATCAGCACCGCATAGCTCGATGATTAAAACCGCTTCCGGATCGCCCTCGATCCAGAAGCGGTTATGGCGTTGTTCGAGGTGGCCGCGGGTCGGTCCCAGGATGCGCCGGTCGATAAGCTCGACCGCCGCCGGCTGATGGCGCACGGCCACCAAGGTGGCGCGCAGCGCGCCGTCGAGTGTTTCGAAGTGGGGGCAGACCAGCAGCCGGTACGCCGGCTTGGTCACGAGATTGAGCACGGCCTCGGTGATGATCGCCAGCGTGCCTTCGCTGCCGCACAGAAACGGGGCCAGGTTAAACTCCGGTCCTCCGGCGGCCCAGGGCCGGCCGCGCGCCAAGACATCCAAGGCATAGCCGGTATTGCGCCGGAGCACCTCCGGGCCCGGGTAACGATCCAGGATCAAAGCACGGTGGTCATCGACGGCGTGGAATACCTCGCGATAGATGCGGCCTTCCAGCGTGTCCAGGCCCAGCTTCGCCTGCAATGCATTTTTATCCAGCGGACCAAAACGCGCGACGCTACCGTCGGAAAGCACCGCCGCGACTTCCAGCACGTGATCGCGCGTGGTGCCGTAGAG
>JBOIDH010000203.1:0-4927 GCA_050740495.1 Gammaproteobacteria bacterium
CTTCATTTCTCAATAGGCAGGTTGGCATTTCGCCAACAATTGCTAAGTCTACATTATTTTCGTTAAATTAGAAGGAGAGAAGTTCCGAACGCATCCGAGGTCCGGAAACGAGGCCGCCGGGACGCGTTTGAATAACAAAAAACCGCATCCTCGCAGAAAAACAATAGGGGAAGACTTATGAAGATCGCCGTACCCAAAGAATGCGCGGCCGGAGAACAGCGTGTCGCGATCGTTCCCGAGGTTGTCGCGCGCTTTGGAAAGCTTGGAGTCGAAGTCCTTATCGAAGAGGGGGCGGGCGCTGCCGCCTATCAGCCAGATCAGTCGTACACGGCGGCCGGTGCCACGGTCGTCCAGGACGTCGAGCGGCTTTACCGCGAGGCGGATGTCGTGCTGCGCGTGCAGCCTCCAACGATCGAAGAGGCGCACCGGCTGCGGGAAGGGGGTATCGTCGTGGGATTCATGGCGCCCCATAAGAGCGCGGAGCTCGTGAAGGTGTTTCGGAAGCGTAAGATCACGAGCTTGGCCATGGAGCTTATTCCCAGAATTTCCAGGGCCCAGTCGATGGATGCGCTGTCTTCGCAGGCGTCGGTGGCAGGGTATAAGGCGACGCTCATGGCCGCTTACCGGCTCAGCAAGTTCATGCCGATGCTCACCACGCCGACCGGGACCATCCGTCCGGCAAGATTTCTCATCATCGGCGTGGGCGTTGCCGGTCTGCAGGCGATCGCCACGGCCCGGCGCTTAGGCGCGATCGTGGAGGCTTACGATGTACGCCCGGCCACCCAGGAACAGGTGCAGTCTCTGGGCGCCAAGTTCGTCCAAATGGACATTCAAGCCGATGCCGCCGGTGGCTATGCCCGGGAGCTTACCGAAGAGGAAAAGCGACGGCAGCAGGAGCTGATTGCTAAGCACGTGGGCCAAGCCGACGTGGTGATCACGACCGCCGCGATTCCCGGCCGCCTGGCGCCCAAGATCATTACCCGGGCCATGGTGGAAGCCATGAAACCCGGGTCCGTGATCATCGATTTGGCTGCGGAAAGCGGCGGCAATTGTGAACTGACAAAACCCGACGTAGGCATAAGATTCCACGATGTGGAGATCTGCGGGCCGGTCAATATGCCGAGCACGCTTCCGGCGCATGCGAGCGAACTCTACGCTAAGAACCTGTTCCACCTGGTAGCGCTGATGGTCAAAGACGGCAAGCTCGAACCCGACTGGGATGACGAAGTCTTGCGAGACAGCACATTAACGCGCGATGGGGACATCAAGCACGGCCCAACTCGCGCTTTGGTCGAAGGAGAATAACAATGATCGAGGGCTTCGTTGCACTTTACATCTTCATGCTGGCGGCCTTTACGGGTTATGAGGTCATTAGCCGCGTCCCGGTGATTTTGCATACCCCGCTCATGTCGGGCTCGAACTTCGTGCACGGAATCGTGCTGGTCGGCGCCATGGTCGCCTTGGGTAAAGCGGACCCCGGCAGCACGCTCGAGTTGGCGATCGGGTTTATCGGTGTCATCCTGGCCGCCGGCAACGTCGTCGGCGGCTACGTGGTGACCGAACGTATGCTCGAAATGTTTAAGAGCAGTAAGAAAAAATAAGGAAAACCCATGAATACGCTCATCCAACTCGCCTATTTCAGCGCCGCGGTCCTGTTTATTCTGGGATTAAAGCGCATGAGCTCGCCCGTCACCGCTCGCGATGGGATCGTGTGGGCCGGCGCGGGCATGGGGGTCGCGATCCTCATCACCTTCTTTTGGTCCGGCATGCAGAATTATTTCTTGATGATCACGGCCATCGCGATCGGTTCGGGCGCCGCCTGGGTGTCCGGCAAACGCGTACCGATGACCGCGATGCCCGAGATGATCGCCTTGTATAACGGCATGGGCGGGGGAGCTGCGGCGGCCATCGGCGCCTTGGAGTTATTGAAAAGCGAGACGCATGGCCTTGTCGCCCTCGGGCTTGCCGCGATCGGCGGAGCGATCGGCGCCGTGTCGTTCTCCGGTTCCCTGGTCGCCTTCGGCAAGCTCCGGGATCTGGTCAAGCGCGGTGGCTTGTTCCCGAAAGACAAGCAAAAGCAGATTAATATCTGCGTGCTGGGCGCGCTCGGGGCGCTCGGTGTATTCATGGTGATAGGCGAGCCGTTCGTTGTCATCATCCTTGCATTTTTCCTGCTCGCGCTCGCGTTCGGCGTGATCATGACCATGCCCATCGGCGGCGCGGACATGCCGGTGCTCATCTCGCTCTATAACGCCTTGACTGGACTTGCGGTCGCTTTCGAAGGCTTGGTGCTCGACAACGCCGCCATGATCATCGCGGGCACCGTGGTGGGTGCGGCCGGCACCTTGCTCACGCAATTGATGGCTAAGGCTATGAACCGCTCGCTCACCAACGTGTTGTTCTCCGGTCTCGGCACGGTCGAGACCCAAATCAGCACGGAGGCGATGGCGGGCAGCATGAAGGCCATCGAGGCCAGCGACGTGGCGGTGATGATGGCCTTCGCGGAGAGGGTGATCATCGTTCCCGGATATGGTATGGCCGTAGCCCAGGCCCAGCACAAGATCTGGGAACTGACCGAGCTTTTGGAGGAGCGTGGCGTGAAGGTCAAATTTTCCATCCACCCGGTCGCAGGCCGTATGCCGGGGCATATGAACGTGCTCTTGGCCGAGGCCGGGGTGCCTTACGATAAGATTTATGACCTCGAGGAGATCAATGCCGAGTTTCCGCAAGCGGACGTGGCCTTGATCATCGGCGCCAACGATGTGGTGAATCCCGATGCGCGCACCAATAAGTCCAGCCCCATCTATGGGATGCCGATTCTCGACGCCGATAAGGCCAGGAACGTCATTGTTATCAAGCGCGGCCGGGGTACGGGTTTCTCGGGCGTCGAGAACACGCTCTTTTATGCCGACAACTGCCGCATGCTCTACGGGGACGGGCAAAAGATGGCTTCGGAGCTCATCCAGGGAGTCAAAGCCCTGTGAGCCGGTTGCAACGATCCAACAGCGAAAGTGGGTTTTCTGCAAGGCTGTTGTTTATGACCTACGAACGGGGGCGGGTTTGCGTAGGCTCTAAACAGCGCTATTGACAAGGACAGGGAGGTTTTTGTACGCTTAGTGTCACCTACGTTTGGTTTATCCGCGATGTAGCATCAATACAACAGATACCAAAGGTCTATGGGTTCACATAAACAAGGGGGTCGCTATGAAACGAGGGTGGGAAAATTTATTACACGGCGTGGTCGCCGGGCTGGTGTTGCCGGCAGTAGCGTCTGTCTATCCGCAAACGGCAGCCGCCTACGATCGGACGGGCGAGTTGATGAATCGCATGCAAGAGATGCAGGAGGAGATGAGAGCGTTGCAGCAGGAGCTTCAGGACATGAAAGCGGGCGAGGGCGCGCAAGAGCTACACATGCAGCAGATGCATGCAGACGATGACGCGAAACACAAGCAAGTCGAGGATCGGATGACGGCCATTGAGACCGCGCCGCCGAAGCGTTCGCATAAGAATCTGGTGTTCTTCCGGGGTGGTTACGCCGCCTATCCGAATGAAGGGCGGGGGTTCGAGTCGTTCACGGAAAGTCATGCTACAATTGTTGGAAGCAACCCTGTACTTGCGTCTTTGTTCGGGCTGGCTAGCGCGGAAAATGACGGCAACGATCAAGGCTGGTATGTGGGTGCAGCCATCGAGCACAGCCTCAGCGACGATCTCTGGGGTCTATGGCGTGGGACGGAGGCGCTGGGCGAAATCAGCCTGGAATGGAAGCGCTTCGGGAGCGAGAGTGCCACCGTGGTCGTGCCTACCGCGGAATGCGCATTGATTGCACAAGCGCTAGGACAAGTGGGAGGGACAACGGGTAGCATACTCGGTGTTCCCGGGGCCGGATCGTGCGTGGTGACTGGCAACGACACCATCACCATGTTTACCGTGAGCGCCGCGCCTAAAATCAAATTCATGGAAGGGAGCAAGCTGCGGCCGTGGATCATTCCGGCCGGTCTTGACTTCCATGTCATCAGCCCGCCCTCGGATGCCGCAACGGTGCTGGATGTGGGCGTTCAGTTCGCCGCGGGTGTCGAGTATGAGATTATTCCCGGCATAAAGTTTGGCATCGACGGGCGTTATCATCTGACCGCCAATGAAACCAACACCGGGAATAATTTCACCCAAGTGCTGAATAACCAGCTCGCGGCTTCAGTTTTGGGACCAGGCGTTCAGATCTCCGGCAGCACCGAGCACGACAATGACTTCTGGACCATCGGCGGTTACCTCGGCTTCAGCTTCTAAACCGCCGGCACGTTAACGGGGAGGAAAGAGGGAGGCGCCTGCCTCCCTTTTTTTTGGCTCGTCCGCAGAATTTGTGGGTCAGTGGAGAGACGGTCTGGCAATGATCGCATGATAATCTGGGTCTGTTTATTTAGGTCTGGCCACGAGTTTTCGGGTTCGAGATTTCGAGGCAAGGCAGGTTAACTCCCTCTCCCTCCCGGGAGAGGGTTGGGGTGAGGGGATAGAAAAACCGATGAACATCTGGCCCGGGCGCTGCGGAAGAATTCGACCGAGGTGGAGCGGTACTTGTGGAGTCGATTGCGGGGTCGACGACTCGAGGGGGTCAAGTTTCGACGTCAACAGGTCCTTGGACCCTACGTCGTGGATTTCCTCTGCTTGGAGCCCAAAGTTGTCATCGAGGTCGATGGTGGCCAGCATGCCGAGCAGATCTCGAACGACTTGCGACGGACTGAATATCTCAAGGTATTGGGGTATCGCGTGATTCGATTTTGGAATCATGAAGTGCTTGGAGACCCTGACGCGGTGTTGGAGAGTATTCGCGCTGCCTTGGTTGAGATCCCCTCACCCCAACCCTCTCCCTGTGTATAGACCGGTGAGATAGGTAACACATGTTCACAGACATGGGTAACACTTTTAGAGTGCA
>JBOIDH010000204.1:0-4857 GCA_050740495.1 Gammaproteobacteria bacterium
GCACGTCGGGTTCCATATAGCCTGTCGGCCTTGATGGCCAACGCTTTCTGCGGAGTGTCCCGGCGTCGGTCTTACCTGTTGGGCATCGTTTACTCTTCACCGTCGCAATCGTGGTAGGGTCTTAGCGTTTACTCAAAATCAAATCCAGCGGGTGATGTCAGATCATTGCTTCGCCACGTTGGTCAATCCACTGCGGTTCATAGCGGCGCCCGTGGGCGAGTAGGGCCCAGGCGACGCGGGCCAGTTTGTTGGCCAGGGCGCAGGCAGCCACATTGAAACCCTTGGCCTCCTTGAGTTTGAGCGCCCATTGCAGCAGCCGGTCCGGCTTGTCCTGGGCACACCGCAACGCACTGCGGGCGCCGTGGATCAGCAAGGTGCGCAGGTAACGGTCTCCGCGCTTGGAGATCCCGAACAGCCGTTGTTTCCCGCCGCTGGAATGTTCGTGGGGCGTCAATCCCAGGTTGGCCGCGAAGTTGCGCCCGGCGGGAAAGTGGTGTGCATGGCCCAGCGAGGCGAAGAGCGCGGTGGCGGTCAAGGGACCAATCCCCGGCATTTTGATTAACTGCGCGACTTGGTGATCCTCGCGGGCGAGCCGCCCGATGCGTTGGTCAAACGCATCGACCTGTTCCTCCAGCTCGATCAACTGCCCCTGCAAGTGGCAAAAGGTTTCCAAGGCATGGGCGGATAAGCCCGCATGTTCACCGCCCAACACAGCGATGAGCCCTTTGCGCAAGGCCGTGGGGCCTTGGGGAAAGCTCAAACCATACTCCCCGAGGAGCCCCCGGATCTGCAACAGTAGCGCCGTGCGATTCTCCACCAGGCGTTGGCGAACACGGTGCAGCATCTGCACATCCTGCTGGGCTTCAGTATTGATGGGCACATAGAGCGTTTGCGCCTGCAAACGCAATTCGCAAATCACCTTGGCATCGCGGTAATCGTTTTTGTTGCCGAGCACCCGCCGACTGACATGCTGGCCGGCAATCAGCCGCACATCATGCCCTAATGCATTCAGCTTACGGGCCCAGTAGTGGGCACTCGCGCACGCCTCCATGCCGACCTTGGCGGCCGGTAGATTGGCAAAAAACGCCAACACCTGGTGACGTGTCATCTTGCGCTTGAGCACTTCATGCCCCCGCTCATCCATACCCACGGCGTAGAAAACATTCTTGGCAATATCCAACCCAATACCTGTTGCGCTATGCTTCATTTCGGACTCCCCCTTGTTCGGTTAGCCGGTGACCCGTTCACCTGCTTGGCACATTACGATGCCGTATGAAGAAGGTGGAGTCCATTTCATTAGCCTGGGTTAGGCGCGCCTTTCGCGCCGTAACCCGGGGATCTTCGAGCCGCAATTCCCGGGTTTCGCAAACAACGCTCAACCCAGGCTACGAGTTCTCCCGGAAGTTCGCCTACTACCTGCCGTTCTGGGCATGACTTATTTAAACGCCAACCGTTCCCGGGTGACCGCCATGACATAAAACCGTTGAAAAACAATGCCATGCTTATTTAAGGCTTTCCCCGGCAAGGCCACCCGCCGCAAATTCACGTCACGCTAAGCAAGCCCGTATGCAGCGCAGCGGAATACGGGGAGGCCGGTCCCATGATCATTCCCGGATTCCGTTACACTCCATCCAGGCTACTCTTGCTGTTGTCCTCCGAAGCTCATTCATTGCTCGAGCAAGCCAGGAAATATCGTCAAGAAATGGAAGCCCTCCCTCAAAACGATCCTAGGCGGCCGGTTTACGAGAGGCTGATTCTAGGCCTACTTGAGCGATCGCGAAAATTGTCGGTCACGGTTACTACCAGCGCGAGTAGCACTTGATCGGCTAGGGCGGGACACACCGGAAAGTACGCCCGATCTAGGCTAATCTAGGCAAGAGTGCAGACATGACCCCCGCCGTATTTTCAACTTCCTCTCCTTCATACGGAGAACTCCCGCGTTTTCATGACGCGCACCCCGCGACGCAATGGATCGTTCGAATACTGGAGAATTGCCCAGGCCACGAACGTAGCCGAGACTTTGAGTCTTTCCTCCACTACGCTGGGTGAGGGCACGTGGATCCGTTCGTTCTCCCAATCCAGGGTAATGTGCGGCCTGTAGTTGTTGCCCTCGAACGCGCCAACGTGGCCGGTGACGGGCACACAGTCAGACTCGGACAGCGCGCCCCAACACGCTCGATGAAGCCCAACTATCATATCGAAACCTTCATTGCCAGGCCGACACTCGATCCATCGAATTCTATTCTGGATATAGAACGGACCATCTAGCACCGCTCGAAACGGCTCGCATGGAAACACGCCACGAACCACCCCTTCAAGTCGTTCCACCGACGCATCCACGGCGACGTCAAAGCGCGTTTTGATTGTGACATGAACCGGAAAGTTTCGGGCCAGCCCTCGACGATTAACAGCAACCCAATCACTGACCCCTTCATCTGGAAAAATCACAATCGCATAGCTCATTGCCACCTCACATCAAAAGGTATTCGTAGAACCGATCACTCCAGAGGCCACGCCGATCAAGGAAGAACCTCGATAATTCAGACGCAAGCGCATCTGAGTTCGCTTTAAGTACAGCGAAGTCGCGTGACTTATATCGCTGCGCGTACGGAAGGCTTTTAAGGCTCGCTCTCGCCTCGGGATCGTTCATGAAGCATAGAAAGACGTCATAGCTTCCGGCTACCTTATAAAATCCCGTATCCCCCACTTCTAGGTAAGCGCGATGAAGTCGCTGGAGCGGCGTTAGTCTTATGAACTCGCGCAATCGGTCGTTCTTATCCTTCTCTCGATAGGTGCTCAGAACCCCGAGCATCGCGACGAGGCTCGCATACATCACTAGGCGGCTATGTCGGAGCTTAATATTGCGAACGGGCCAATGGTCCGTCTCAGTTTCCATTGTATGGTGGTAGTTTACGCAGATCGTCCTAAAGTATCGGATCAAGTCATTTAACAGAAACACGTAATTCTTTCGCGGATCGTCGCCGACATCGCGACCATAGAGCGTAACAAGGTTTTCGACTACGCTGTTATGCACCCCGACGCCAAAAATGGGCCGTGACTCCAATAGAAGGAGCAGGCGTCTCGACATGCATTTGTAGTCGTCCTTAACACCCCCAATTCCGTCTTCGATTCCCGATACAGCGTAGACGCCGCCGCTGAAAACGCCATTGGGGTTAGGCAGCGGGATGCTGAGATCGGCGAGAATCCTGTTAAGTACGTTACTCACCTCTTTAGCGCTTGTCTCTCGTTCGGACGTCGTAAGAACAAGGTTATCGAAATCCGACTGTCGACTAGCATCCAGCCTCGCATAAGATCCGAATACCACGACAGATGTGCATTCCTGCAGCCGGGCGTCCAGCTGCGATGTAAGCAAGTCCATCACCTTCTGGTGGAGGGTAAATATTGAGTGGCGATGGTTATCTTGAATTGAAATGTACCGATTAAGCACATCATCTTGATATGCAGTCTCGTATGCTGATTCCTGATGCGCTTGCGTGAGCAGGTTGTTGTTTATGAACGCCACAGCCTGCCCCGCTAAGACGACCAAAACGTCGAAATGTGCAACTCATCGAACCCGCAGACAAAAACCTGGGTATTCAAGTAGCTTTGCCGAAACAGATCTTTCGGATCTTTAGCTATACCGAGGAAGGACTCTATGATTCGCATAACACCGGTATGCGTGAATATCGCAATTGTCGTATTGCTCTCCCGACCGTGACATACCTTAGCAGCATCCAAAATAAATGAAGCGACCCGACGCGCGGCATCCCTGTAAGATTCGCCTTTCTCCGGACGAAAATCTATGTCTCCTGACGCAAAAGCTACCACGTGTCGCCTCACCTTCCCCTGTATCACCCCGAGATTCACTTCGCGAAGACGAGAATCAAGTCTTATCTTTGTAGGCAGCTTCGCTTCTCTTACGAATATCTCGGCTGTCCGCAGCGCTCGGTCCAAGTCACTTGAAAAGACAACGTCAATGCGTGTTTCTGAGAGCCGAGTGGCTAACATTATGGCCTGCTCAACGCCCTTCGGCGACAATTGCGTGTTATGGGTGCCGGAGACCTTCCTTTGAATGTTATACCAAGTGAGTCCGTGCCGTACAAAAAAAAGCCTTGAACACCTGAGACGATCGCGCCACTCCTGATTCATCTCGCGCCGCAAGTGGTCCCATGTGTAAATCGGTGGATCTTGAAGGCTATTCGAACGATCGATCTCGGGATAGCCATTGCCGCGCAGCCGTTCGGGCACACTAGCTATTTGTGTTTTCCAGTCGAGTTCAGGCGCTCGCGGTGTATAAGGAGAATAAAGGCCCTTTTTCATCAAGAGTAACGATACTGATGGACCTGTGAGGTGTCAATCGGGAACTGTGGAGCCATTCGCCGACCCGAGGCAGCACTATTCGAAGCAGGTTGGCGTCTCGGGCGAGAGCGGGCCTACGGGCGTCGTCGGCTCAGGGATCTAACTAAACCGGATGGTAAGGGGTATCGGAGGTGGTATCGGGGTCAGGCCGTGCGGAAGAAACACGGGCAAAATCATCAAGGGCGAGCGCTACGCCCAAATGCGCGAGGGTATTGGCCGCGCGCTAGTCGCGCCGTAGCCGATCCGAGACCGCGATAGGGGTCGGATACCGCAGCACGATCACATACGAGGAGATGATAAAAGTTATCAAGGTCGTGATCTGCACCAGATATGAAATATCGTCGCCGACGAACTTCGATTCCGCCGCCAGCACCGCGATGAGGAGGGCGAATTCGCTGTTCTGCCCGAGCCGTACCCCGATTTCTTGTGAAATATCCGGTTCTTCTCCGGCCCGTTTTAACAGCTCTCGAAACACCCATGGCTTTACGACCAGTATGG